>JAHBWE010000028.1 GCA_019637155.1 Labilithrix sp.
GGCGGTCCGCCGGGCATGCGCTCGAGCCCGCCCGGCAGCGCGGGCGGACCGCGCAGCGCGCCGCCTCCGATCCCGGGCGGACGCGCGCCCGGCTCGATGCCTCCCCTCCCCGGCGGCGGCGGCTTCAACGGCGGCCTCTCCTCCGGCGCGCCGCTCAGCATCATCTACCAAGGCGAGAAGCACGGCATCAACAAGGACCGCTACGTCATCGGCCGCGGCAAGCAGTCGAGCGACCTCACGTTGAAGGACCCGAACGTCTCGCGCCAGCACGCGATGATCGAGTACCAGAACGGCGTCTACTTCATGGTCGACATGGGCTCGACCAACGGCGTCGAGTACAACGGCCAGCGCATCGCGCGGAAGCAGATCGCCGAGGGCGACGTGTTCCGCATCTGCGATCACGACCTGCGCTTCACGTATCGCTGATGCACGTCGCCGTGTTCGGCGCCGGCGCGCTGGGCCTCGTCTACGGCGTGCGGCTCGCGACGCGCACGTCCACGTCGGTCACGTTCGTCGTGCGTCCTGCGCGCGTGACGGAGACAGCGCCGTACGCGATCGAGAGCGCGTGGAGCGGCAAGCGCGAGACGCTCGAAGCGCCGGTGCGCGCGGCGACGGTGCCGCCCGACGCGGACGTCGTGCTCCTCTGCGTCGGCACCGAAGACCTCGACGCGCTCGCGGGCCCACTCGCTTCTTCGAGCGCTCCGATCGTCGTCGTGACGCCGATGATGCCGCAGGACTGGAGGCGCATCCGCGGCGTCTACGGCGATCGCGTCCTCGCCGCGTTCCCGACGATGAGCTCGTACGTCCGCAAGGCCGACGGCGTCGTCCGCTACTGGCTCCTGCCGTCGCCGACGCTGATCGACGAGCCGCGCCCGCCGAGCGCTCCGATCGACGAGCTCGTCGGCGCGCTGAACCGCGCCGGCGTGTGGACGAAGCTCGCGCTCGGCGTGCACGAGTCGAACCCCGCGACGACGGTGGGCTTCATTCCGATCGGCATGGGCCTCTGCGTCGCGGGCAGCGGCGACGCGCTCGTCGCGGACGAGGAGCTGTGCGCGCTCGTCGCGCGCGCGGTCGACGAGGGCGGCCGCCTCGCGCATCGCATCGGCAAGCCGGAGCTCTTCAGCGTGTTCTTCCCCGTCGTCGCCTCGCGGTGGGCGCTCAAGCTCTGGCTCCGCGCGCTCCCCGCCGAGGCGCGCTTCTTCGCGGAGGACCACTTCGGCCGCAAGATCGCGGACCAGCACCGCGTGATGATCCGCCAGATGATCGAGCTCGCGATCGAGAAGCAGCTGCCGCACGAAGCGCTCGACCAGCTCGCGATCCGGCTCGACGCGTGCGTGGGAGCGGTATGATCGCGCCATGTCGCGCCCCGATGATCGGCCTCTGAGACGACTTCCGCAGCTCGAGGCGCGGAAGGCCGACCTCGAGCGCTGCGTCTTCTGCCCGAAGCTCTGTCGCAGCGCGTGCCCGGTCTCGAACGCCGACACGCGCGAGACCGTCACGCCGTGGGGCAAGATGAGCATGGCGTATTTCGTCGCGAACGAGAGCGTCGCGCTCGCGCCTTCGTTCGCGCAGCCGGCGTGGGCGTGCACGGGCTGCTTCGGCTGCCGCGAGCACTGCGACCACGAGAACGACGTCACCGGCACGCTCTTCGAGGCCCGGAGCGCGCTCGCCTCTGCGGGCGTCGCCCCGCCCGCCGCGCGGCGCGTGCTCGAGCGGTTCGATCCGCGCGCGGCGCTCGGGAAGATGCAGGTGCCGGACGTGGTTCTTGCCTCGGCCAAGACGATGGTGCTGGTGGGTTGCGAGCACGCGCGGCGCGGGACGCAGGCGGGGGTCGACACCGTACGCGCGACCGCGAAGCTCACGAACGGCAAGGTGTGCCTCGCGGAGGAGTGCTGCGGCGCTCCCCTCCTCTACGCCGGCGACAAGAAGCGGTTCGACGAGCAAGCGAGGCGCTTCGCGGAGCACGCCGCGCGCTGCGACCGCGTCGTCGTCGGCGACGCGGGCTGCGCAGCCGCCATTCGCGTGCATTCTGCACACAAAACGCCGCCCGTGCTCCACTTCTCCGAGCTCGCCGCGCGCGAGGTGGTGCGCCTCAAGCGGCTCGACGTGGGGGCGACGGTGCGGTGGCACGACCCCTGCCAGCTCGGCCGCGGCCTCGGCGTGTACGAGGCGCCGCGCCAGGTGCTCGCGCGCGTCCTCGGCCGCGCGCCGGCGGAGTTCTCCCGCGCGCGGGACGACGCGCGCTGCTCGGGCGCGGGCGGGCTCTTGCCGCTGACGATGCCCGACGTCGCGCGCGGCATCGCCGATCAACGCGTCGCGGACCACCGCGCGGAGGGGGGCGGGACGATCGTGACCGCGTGCGCGTCGAGCGCGCGATCGTTCGAGCGGAGCGGGGCGACGGTGCTCGACCTCGCGACGGTGGTGCTGCGTGCCCTCGAGCCGTGACAAGCCGAGCCGCACGCTCGCGCGGCGGATCTTGCTCTCGTTCGCGGTCACGCTCGTCGCGTTCGCGGTCACGGTCGGCTTCACCGTCGCGGCGCAGCGGCGCGCGGCGGAGGACAGCGAGGAGATGGCGCAGGGCTTCGTCCCCGTCGCGCTCAAGCTCGGGAAGCTGCGCGCGGTCCAGTCGACGCTCGCCTCGATCGTCGACGGCATCCCCGACGAGAAGAACCCGAACTCCACCCGCGACATCCTGAAGACGCTCGACGGCGAGCGCCGCTTGATGTTCGAGGAGACGCGCGCGGCGATCCAGGACGACCTGCGCGAGCTCGGGAGCGAGGAGACGCGCCAGCTCGCGCTCGTCCTCACCGGCGAGCTCGACGCGGCGGCGGCGGAGTGGGCGGGCGATCGCGAGGCGCGCGAGCGTGTCTTCGCCGCGCTCGAGTCGCTCGGCGAGGACGGCGCGGGCGATCGCGACGCCGTGAACCGCGAGCTCCTCGCGCTCGGCGCGATGGAGCACGCCGCCGACAAGCGCCTCCGCGCGCTCGCCGCGCACGTCGATCTCTCGATGAAGGCGCTCTCCGAGGCGGCGCGGAGCCGCGAGCGCCGCGCCGTCATCGAGCTCGCGCTCCTCGCCGCGCTCACGCTCGCGGTGGGCATCGGCGTCTCGGTCCACACGCGCCGGCTCCTCGGCCCGCTCGAGCGCGTGACGCAGCGCGCGAAGGCCGTCGCGCGCGGCGACCTCACGCCGCAACCCACCGAACAGACCGACGACGAGATCGGCGAGCTCGCGACCGCGTTCGAGGGCATGGTCGGCGCGGTGGCGAAGGCGCAGAACCGCGCCGTCGCGAACGAGCGCCTCGCCGCGATCGGCAAGATGGCCGCCCACGTCACGCACGAGATCCGGAACCCGCTCTCCTCGATCGGCCTCAACATCGAGCTCCTCGAGGAGAACCTCGCGGAGGCAGGGGCGTCGGGCGAGTCGAAGTCCCTCCTCGACGCGATCACGCGCGAGGTGCAGCGCCTCGAGCACCTCTCGGAGGAGTACCTGCGCGTCGCGCGCCTCCCCTCGCCGCGGATGGAGTCGGAGGACCTCGGCGGCAAGGTCCTCGAGATCGCGAAGTTCGCGAAGCCGGAGATGGATCGGGCCGGCCTCGAGCTGGTCCTCGACGTCGCCGACGACCTCCCGCTCGTGCTCTTCGACGACGGCCAGATCCGGCAAGCGATCCTCAACGTGCTCCGCAACGCGCGCGAGGCGATGGGCGACGGCGGCAAGATCGAGCTCTACGTGCGCGCGGAGGGCATGAGCGTCGTCGTCGGCGTCGACGATCGCGGCACCGGCATCCCGGAGGACGTCCGCTCCCGCATCTTCGATCCGTTCTTCTCGACGAAGGGCGAAGGCACCGGCCTCGGCCTCGCGATCACGCGCCAGATCATCGAGGCCCACGGCGGCAACATCGCGGTCGAGCCCCGCCCCGGCGGCGGCACCTCGATCCGCTTCCTCCTCCCCATCGCCCCGCACCGCAGCTCGATGCCGAACAGCGCGCGCCCGTCGCTCGTCGACTAGCGTTGGAGGCCGCCACGATCGATCGTGGCGAAATGGCCCGTCTGCCCGCGCGAGCTCTACTGCACCGCGATGCAGCTCTTGCATCGCGCGCAGCCGTTGCATCGGGGTGCGTGAGTCGCTCGATCGAGAATGCCTTTTGCGTCTTCTCGCCTCTACGCGCCGGCGCAGGTCGTCCCTACGTCGCCAAGAACGGCAGGTGGTCATGGGCACGTCAACCGCAAAGACAAACACGATCGCAAACGCGGTCGGGATCGCGATCGCGAAGGGGCCCCAGACGCGGCCGCCACAGCGGGCGCGAAGCGCCCCGAGCGCTCCGCGCGAGGGCCGTGTCTGGGGTGGGGGTGTCGGGGGCGAAGCCCCTGACGTTGAGACCATCTTTGTGTCGACCGAGGCGTCGCTGGGCGAGCTCTCGCGCGCGCAGCAGATCGCGAGCGCGAGGGGCGCGCTCCTCGCCGTCGCGCCGCCGGAGCAGCTGCTCGCCGAGCGCGACGACGACGCTCGTCCTGCGCTCGTGGTCGTTGGGGCGAAACACGACGGATGGTTCGGCGGGTTCCTCGCCGAGCACGCCCAGGCGAGCTTGCGCTGTCCGGTGCTCCAGGTCCGCGACGGGAGCTGCCGTCGCTACTCGCACCTCGTGCTCGCGACCGACGTCGAGTCCGCGCTCGGGGAGATGCTCACCGCCGCGCGCTTCGTCGCGCCCGAGCTGCCGGCGCTGTTCCTGCACGCGTACGACAACCCGTTCGAGGCGATGCTGAGGCTGAATGGCGCGAGCCAGGCGGCGGTCGCGCACTACCGGCGCGAGGCGGAGAAGGCGGCGCGCGAGCGCGTGCGCGCGCACATGGAACGCTGGCACCTCCGCGACGCGCCGCTTCGCCTCGTCCACGGCGCGCCGCGGTTCGTGCTGAAGCGGGTCCCTCGCCGCGCGCTCCTCGTGATCCATCGCGGCCGATCGCGGCTCAAGCACATGCTCTTCGGGAGCGTGACGCATTGGGCGCTCGAAGAGAGCGGCTGCGACGTCTTGGTCGTGTGAGCGTGAGCGGGGGCGCGTGTCTTGCTTGAGCCCGGAGACGGTTCCATGAACGAGCTGACCATCCTGACGACGTTTACCGGCGGGCTCGCGGCTGCGCTCGCGTTCGGTTTCGTCGCGCAGCGGTTGAAGATCGCGCCGATCGTCGGGTACGTGCTCGCCGGCATCGTGATCGGCCCGTTCACGCCGGGGTTCGTCGCCGATCGCCACGTCGCGGATCAGTTCGCCGAGATCGGGGTCATCCTCCTGCTCTTCGGGGTCGGCCTCCGCTTCCAGCTGCATGAGCTCTTCGCCGCGTGGCGCGTCGCCGTCTTCGGCGCGATGATCCAGAGCGCGGCGTCCACGCTCGTCCTCGCAGGATTGCTCCACTGGCTCGGCATGAGCTTCAGCACCGGCGTCGTGCTCGGCATGTCGATCTCGGTCGCGAGCACGGTCGTCATGGTGCGCGTGCTCTCGGCGCGGGGCGATCTGCGCGCGCCGATCGGGCAGATCGCGGTCGCGTGGACGGTCGTCGAGGACCTGATCACGGTCGCGGCGCTGCTCGCGCTGCCGATGCTCCTCGGCGCGGACGACGGACGCAGCGCGGCCCGCGTCTTCGGCGTCGCGGCGTTCCAGCTCGTGGCGCTCGTCGTCGCGGTCGTCGTCCTCGGCAAGTGGGTCATCCCGCGCGTGCTCGAGCGGATCGCGGTCGTGCGCTCGCGCGAGCTCTTCACCCTCGGCGTCCTCGTCATCGCGCTCGGCCTCGCGGTGGGCGCGGCGCACGTCTTCAACGTGTCGATGGCGCTCGGCGCGTTCCTCGCCGGGCTCGCGGTCGGCCGCTCCGAGTTCGCCGCGCGCGCGGCCGGCGACGCGCTCCCGACCCGCGACGCGTTCGCGGTCCTCTTCTTCGTCTCGGTGGGCATGCTGTGCGATCCGCGCACGATCGTCGACTCACCGCTGTTCATCGCGCTCATCGTCGGCGTCATCATGGTCGTGAAGCCGGTCGCGGCCTTCGTCGTCGCGCGTGTCCTCGGCAAGCCGATGGCGACGTCGGTCGGCATCGGCGCGGCGCTCGGGCAGGTCGGTGAGTTCACCTTCATCCTCGGCAGCGTCGGGCGCGCGCTCGGCGCGATCGACGACACCTCCTGGAACGCGCTCGTCGCCGCGGCGATCATCTCGATCGCGCTCAACCCGACGTTCTACACGATCGCGCGGCGCCTCTCCGGCGGAGCGTCGAAGCTCGGCAAGCGCACCGGCGTCAACGGCGTCGACCCGCGGCGCTGCATCCTCGTCGGGTACGGTCCGGTCGGCCGGCGCGTGCACGAGCGCCTGCAGGACGTCGCCGCCGACGTCACCATCGTCGAGCTGAACCTCGAGACGGTGCGCATGCTGCGCGCGAGCGGTCACGACGCCGTCTACGGCGACGCGCTCCGCCCCACCACGCTCGAAGAGGC
This sequence comes from Labilithrix sp., assembly GCA_019637155.1. Taxonomy (NCBI): domain Bacteria; kingdom Pseudomonadati; phylum Myxococcota; order Polyangiales; family Labilitrichaceae; genus Labilithrix; species Labilithrix sp. Next base: position 6,467 of record JAHBWE010000028.1, read on the forward strand.
GCAGCTCGAGACGGCCGCGACGCTCGTGATCAGCACGGAGCTGGAGGACGCGGCCGAGCTCGTGCGCCAGGCGCGGCGGCTCAACCCCTTGCTCCGCGCCTTCGTCCGCTGCTCGCACCTCTCGGACATCGAGCAGCTGCGCCGCGTCGGCGCGTTCGCGATCGCGGGCGAGGGAGAGGTCGCGATCGCGCTCGCGAAGGCGGTGGAAGACGGCTTCCCGCTCGACGCGCGGCCGTCGCTCCCGCCCGCGTCCACGTCCGAGGCCCCCGCCCACGCGACGTGAAGCTCAACGCTGCATCTGCATCGCGAGCGACGCAGGGTCGTTCGCGGCGGCGCGCGCGTCTTCGAGCCGGATCTCGCCGGCCGCGACGCGATCGGCGAGGCAGCGCTCGAGCGTGATCATGCCCTCGCGGCGGCTCGACTGGATGACGGAGCCGACCTGCGCGGTCTTGCTCTCGCGGATCATCGACGCGACGGCGTGGTTGACGCGCAGCACCTCGAGCGCGGGGACGCGGCCGCTGCCGTTCGCGCGCGGGACGAGGCGCTGCGCGACCACGGCGCGGAGCGAGTCCGCGAGCTGCGTTCGGATCTGCGTCGCGCGCTCGGGCGGATACGCGTCGACGATGCGCTCGACCGCCGACGCGGCGGAGCGGCTGTGGAGCGTCGCGAACACGAGGTGCCCCGTCTCCGCCGCGGTGAGCGCGAGGCCGATCGTCTCCGGATCGCGCATCTCGCCGATGAGGATCACGTCCGGGTCTTCGCGCAGCGCGTCGCGGAGCCCGCGCGCGAAGTCGCCGACGTCGCGGCCGACCTGACGGCGGCGGAGGACCGAGCGCTCGGTCGGCGCGAGCGCGTACTCGATCGGGTCCTCCAGCGTCACGAGGACGATCGAGCGACGGCGCAGCGCCTCCTGCGCGAGCGCGGCGAGCGTGGTCGACTTCCCCGAGCCCGCCGCGCCGCACACGAGCACGAGGCCGTGCGGCAGCGCGACGAGGTCGTCGAGCGGGATCGGGAAGTGGAGCGACGAGAGCGACGGCGCCTGTTGCGGGAGCAATCGAATCGACGCCGCGCGCACGCCGTCGGCGCGGAAGACGTGCGCGCGCACGCGGCCGACGTGCGGGACCTCGAGGCCGAGGTCGAGCGAGCCGCTCCGCGCCAGCGTCGCCTCCGCGTCGCCGAGCGGAAGGAGCGCCGCGAAGTCCACCGCGCCGACCTCGAGCGGCGCGAGCTTCCCGTCGATCCGCGCCATCGGAACCGCGCCCTCGGAGAAGTGGACGTCGCTCGCCCTCCGCGCCGCCGCGTGCGCCACCAGCTCCGCGAGCAGCGGCGACGCCCCAACCGCCGCGCCGCTTCCGAGGTCGCGCGCGCTCGATCGCGGGACCACGCTCGCGTCGACGACGGCCGCGCCGACGCCTTGCATGAGCCCGAGCCCGTGCATCGTCTCGCCGGCTGCGGGAACGCCGGCGTCGACAGGCGAGCCGCGCGTCGACGCCGGCGCCGCCTCCGCTGCGCGCACCGCGCCGCTCGCCGGGCCCGCCGCGACGCTCGCCGGAGCGGCGGCCGCCGCCGCGATCGCCTGCGCCGAGCTCTTGCGGAACACGACGTCGAAGCCGTCCGCGCGCGAGGTGAACGACACGGCGAAGGTCCCGAGCCCGGCCGCCTCGTAGCCGCCCTCGACGCGGCCGCGTTGCTCGAGCGCCTCCTGGCGTTCGGGCGTGAGCACGTCGCCGAGGAGGTCGCGCACCGTCTCGGCGTCCATCGACGGCAGCGCGAGGCGCTTCGCCGAGCCGTAGGCGAGCATGCGCGGCTCGCGATCGGTGCCGAGCCGGAGCTCGTTCGCGCCTTGGTCGAGGACGAGAGAGAGGAGCCGATCGATCTTCGCCATGCGCTCACGATACAGCGCGCGAACGGCTCAGTTATTCCGTCGCCTCCGTCATTCGGCCGCCTCCGTCATTCCGCCGCCGAGGGATCGATCTCCGCTTCGTACGTGAATCGCAGCTCGGGCGTGCGTTTCAGCTCGACGCCCTCCGCGAGGCGGGCGCGCAAGAAGCCGTTCGCGCGCGTGAAGGCGCGCTCCACCGCGCTGCGAGGCCGGCCGCGCGGCACGAGGTAATGGATGCGCGCGACCTTGCCGTCCGGCGCGAGGACGATCGCGCTGAGCCGCACGCCCTCGAGCTCGGGATCGGTGATGTCGTCCCGCACGATGCCGCGCAGCTCCTCCAGGATGGAGGCCTCCACGCGTTGATGTCGATGCTCGTTCAAGGCGCGAAACAGTGATACCCGGCCGGGCGATCGTCAAGGCGTGGTATGTGCGTCCACATGAGCGAGACCACCGCAGCAGGCCGCCCCGACGGACGCGAGCTCGACGTCCTCCGCCCCGTGGAGATGACGATCGGCTTCCAGCGCTACGCCGAAGGCTCCGTCCTCTACAAGGCGGGGCACACGGTGGTGCTGTGCACCGCCTCGGTCGACGCCAAGGTGCCGGCCTGGATGGAGGGCAAAGGCAAAGGCTGGATCACGGCCGAGTACCAGATGCATCCGCGCGCGAGCCGCGAGCGGCGCGAGAACCGCGACGGTCGCGGCAAGGCGCCGAGCGGACGCACGCAGGAGATCCAGCGCCTCGTCGGCCGCGCGCTCCGTGCGGCGGTGGACATGAAGAAGCTCGGCGAGCGGCAGATCACGGTCGACTGCGACGTGCTCGAGGCCGACGGCGGGACGCGCACCGCGTCGATCACGGGCGGCTTCGTCGCGCTCGCGGTCGCGCTCTCGAAGCTCTCCGCCGACGGGCGCCTCACCGAGCCGTGCGTGCGCGAGCCCGTCGCCGCGACGAGCGTCGGCTTCCTCGAGAGCGGCCTCGCGCTCGACCTCGTCTACCTCGAAGACTCGCGCGCCGAGGTCGACCTCAACATGGTCGCGACGCGCTCCGGCAAGATCATCGAGGTGCAGGGCACGGCCGAAGGCGCGCCGATCGCGAAGAAGGACGTCCTCGGGATGATGGACATGGCGCTCGTCGGCATCGAGACGCTCACGCACATGCAAGAGAAGGCGCTCGCGGCGGTAGGCGTCGACCTCTCGCGCCTCCTCATCAAGTAGAGGTCTCAACGCAGGGGCTGCGCCCCTGCACCCCGCTCGCACGATGCAGAAAAACGTCAGAACGTTTTTCTGCCGCGTGCTCGCTGTTCAGGGAGCGGGCGGTGGGAGCGAGACTGCGGCCGCGAAGGTGGAGGCGCAGGCGGCGATGGTGGCGCGCGCGGTATCGCAGGCCGACGTGCGCGCGGCCGGCGTCGCGCTCGCGCCCCACGTCTCGAGCGTCACGACGAAGTCGCGCCAGCGATCGGTGGTGCGGTCGCCGCGAAGCTCGAGGTAGCGGCGCGGCGCGGCGTTGCCGAGCGCCTTCGCGACGCTGCGCGCGATGAAGAGGCCGCGCACGGCGGAGCCCTCGAGGACGTAGGCGGCGCCCATCGCGTCCGCGATCGAGCGGAGCGCGGGGACCGAGGCGGGCGGGGCTTCGCTCGCGCCGAGCGCGACGAGGTCGGCGTGGATCGCGGAGGTGCGCGTGAGGCCGTCGGCGGCGACGCCGAGCCAGCACGCGATCGCGGCTTCGAGCGGCGCGACGAAGGAGCCGCTCGCGCGGAGGAAGCTCACGTAGCCCGGCAACGTGAGCGTCTCGGCGCGGAGCGCGAGGCGGCGGTCGAGCTCGGCGCGCGCGTCGTTCGTCGCCGCGCGCAGCGCCGCGACCAGAGCACCGTTCGATGCGGGTGAAGCCGCCGCCATGGTGGGAATTCAAGCACAGGCTTCGCCCTCGAAAATGCGGCATCGGCCGCACGTGCTAGGCTCGCGCGCGATGAAGCACTCGCTCGTCGTCGCCACCAACAACCGCGGAAAGCTCGAGGAGCTGAGGCATCTTCTCGCAGGGCTCGACCTCGAGATCCTCTCCCTCGCCGACGTCTCGAAGAAGAAGGTGTCCATCGTCGAAGACGGGGACACGTTCGAGGAGAACGCGGTGAAGAAGGCGACCGAGGTCGCCGGCCTCACGATGATGCTCACCCTCGCCGACGACAGCGGCCTCGAGGTCGACGTGCTCGGCGGCGCGCCCGGCGTCCGATCGGCGCGCTACGCCGGCGAACGCGCGACGGACTCCGAGAACAACGCCCAGCTCCTCGCCGCGCTCGACGCGCTCTCGAACGAGGACCTCACCGCGCGCGGCGACTTCACGGCGCAGTTCCGCTGCGTGCTCGCCCTCGTGGATCCTTTCGTGCGCGACGGAGAGCCCTTCGTCGTCGAAGGCGTGTGCCGCGGCAAGATCACGCGGACGCCGCGGGGCTCGGGGGGGTTCGGGTACGACCCGCTCTTCCTCGTGGAGGGCACCGACAAGACGATGGCGGAGCTCAGCGAGGAGGAGAAGAACCGCATCTCGCATCGCGCGCGCGCGGCGGAGAGCCTTCGCCTCACGCTCGAGAAGATGCTCACCGAGCGCGACGAGCTCACGCGCGCGGTCGTGGGCTGAGGTCGCGCCGTGGCCGGGATGCTGTTCGGATCGTCGAAGGGGATGAAGGCGTTCGGCCGTTACGGCTCGATCGGCTTCGAGCTCATCGGCTCGATCGCGGTGGGCTACTACCTCGGTCGCTGGCTCGACGGGAAGCTCGGGACGAGCTGGATCCAGGCGGTCGGCTTCCTCCTCGGTGTGTACACCGGCTTCCGCGCGCTGTTCCGCGCGGCGAAGACGATGCAGCGTGACATCGAGCGCGACGAGGCGCTCGAGCGCGGCGAAGATCCATGGGCGCCGCCGGAGCCGAGCGAAGACGAGAAGGACGAGAAGAAGGATGAGTGACGACACGCGCGAGCCGCATCCGTCCGACGACGTCACGCGCGCGGCGAAGGTGGCGGCCGTCCTCGGCGTCGTCTTCACCGTCGCCGCGCTCGGCCTCTACGACGTCCGCACCGCCGCGGGCGTCTTCGTCGGCGCGCTCATCGCGGTGGCGAACCTCGTCACGATGCGCGCGATCATCCGCGCGCTCGTGCAGACGCCGGAGAGCGACGACGCGAAGCCGGCGCCGTCGAACGACGAGCACAAGAGCGCGGGTCGCCGCGGCGGCGTCGCGTGGGGCATCTTCGCGGTGCTGAAGATCCTCGTGCTCTTCGGCGGCATCTGGCTCCTGCTCTCGCGGCAGCTCGTCGAGCCGATGCCGCTCGTGGTCGGTTACGGCGTCTTGCCGCTCGGCATCGCGGCGTCGAGCCTCCTGAACAGCCTCCGCGTCCGCCGCTGATTCGACGTACGGCTTTGACCGGACGCGGGGTCGACCCTACTCATCGCGCGTCGGCGGGAGCGAAATTCCACGCAAAACCTGCGCGGATCCGACGATGGAAGATCCGCTCCATTCCCGCCGGTGTCGTGTTATGAGGCGAGCCGCAAGATGCCTGAGCACACTTCGTTCCTCAGCTACTTGATCGCGATGTTCCCCGCGCTGGGGGAGAACATGCACAACTTCGGCGAGACGTTCCTCGGCCACAAGCCGGTGGACGCTCACGGAGCGGAGCCGATCGCAGCGAGCGTGCTCGTCTTCCTCGTCATCGTGCTCCTCGCGCTCGCGGCGCGGGCGAAGATCGTGAACTACGAGGAGTCCGTCGTCCCCGACGAGAAGCTCTCGCTCCGCACGTTCTTCGAGATCTTCATCGGTTACTTCTACAACATGATGAAGGACATGATGGGTCCGACCCGGGCGAAGAAGTACTTCCCCATCGTCGGGACCGCGGCCTGCTTCATCCTCTTCTCGAACTTCCTCGGGATGATCCCGGGCTTCCTTCCGCCGACCTCGAGCTGGAACATCACCGCGGGCTGCGCGGTGTGCGTGCTCGTCGCGTTCACGTACTACGGCTTCCAGGCGCAGGGCTTCGGGTTCGTCTCGCACCTCGCCGGCCCGTACATGGGCGTGGCGATGATCCCGATCAACATCCTGCTCTTCGCGATCGAGTTCCTCTCCACGTTCATCATCCGGCCGATCACGCTGAGCATCCGACTGATGCTCAACATCGCGGTCGATCACCTCCTCCTCTCGATCTTCCTCGCGTTCTTCGTGCTCTTCCTGCCGCTCCCGATCATGGCGCTCGGGACGCTCGTCGCGATCGTGCAGGTCCTCGTCTTCTGTCTCTTGACCTCGATCTACATCGCTCTGGCGACGGAAGGTCACGACGACCACCACGCCGATCACGGCGCCCATGGCGACAAAGCCGCTCACGCCCACTGATTTGGGCTAGCCATCCGCCAAGAACCCAGACTAAAAGCCCGTTTCCCAAAAGGAGTTTTCGATGAGCATCCGCAAGCTTGGTCCCGCCGCCCTCGCGTTCGTCGCCGCGTTCCTCGTTCCGCTCGCCGCGTTCGCGCAGGAAGCCGGGGGCAAGATGGGCGCGAACAAGTACGACGTGAAGATGTGGGCCGCCGCCGGCGCGGGTCTCGCGATCGGCCTCGGCGTCCTCGGTGGCGCGCTCGGTCAGGGCAAGGCCGCCGCCGCCGCGCTCGAGGGCATCTCGCGCAACCCGGGCGCCGCGCCCCGCATCCAGACGCCGATGATCCTCGGCCTCGCGCTGATGGAGTCGCTCGTGCTCCTCGCGTTCGTCATCGCGTTCTTCCTCCAGGGCCTCGCCTCGGCCGGCTGACCCGCACTCCCCGAAGCGCTCGAAGCGCCCGCAGGTCCCCACGGACCTCGCGGGCGTTTCACGTTCCCACGCACGCACGCACGGCGGCGCGACCCGACGGCGGGCGCGTCGTTGCACACGCGCTGCGGCGCGACCCGCGGCAGGCGCACCGTTCGCGTGCATGCGCTGCGGCGCGACGCAAAGCGTGCGTGCTGCGGGGGCGGTGCGGCGCTGCGATTGCGGCGCTGTGTGACGGCGTTGGCGTTGCATCTGCGGGCACATGCTCTCCGGCCGTCGCGGCTTTGCGCTCGTCCTTCCTCTCGTCGTCGGCTCTCTCGTCGGATGCGATGGGGCGCCGTCCGCGGCGAGCCCCAGCGTCGCGCCCGCGACGTCGTCGCCGGCCCGACCCGACGCCGATGCCGGCGCGGTGCAGCCTCAGCACGCCGCGAGCGATGCGCTCCGTCGCTGCGCCGAGGTCGCGGGTACGCCGGCGTCGATCGAAGACACGATGGCGCGACTCGGCGCTCTGCCGGCGCCGGCCGACGGTCCGTGTTTCGTCGCGACGCTGCCGCGGCCGCTCGCCGTCGTCGCGACCCGCGGCGTGACGAGCGCGCAGCCCGCGGCAGGTCCCTCGAGCCCGCGCCTCTTCTTCCTCCTACCGAAGCTCGTCATCAGCGCCGTGCCCGAAGGCGACGGGAGCAAGGTCCTCGAGCTCGGCGAGTGGGTGACTCCGTCGCGCACGCTGAAAGGAGAGATCGACCTGCCCATCACGACGCCGCCGGCAGCCGACGCAGCGTTCCGGCGCGTGCTCCAGGACAACGGCTCGACGATCTGCGCGACGTGCCATCGCGAAGAGGAGCAGCACGCCTCGATCGCGAACGGCTACGTCTCCGCCGCCTACAAGCCCGAGCCTGGAACATACGTGACGCTCGCCGCGCTCTCCTCGCTCCACGACGCGTGCACCCGCGACGACGATCCGAGCGCGCGCTGCGCGATGCTCCACGCGGTCTTCGACTTCGGCGCCGTGACCCAGGGCGACTTCGGCCCCGACGTCGGAACGTTCTTCTCACCCTGACGAGCCCGTGACCCCACGAGCCCCCGACCCCGAGAAAAATCCGTCCCTGGCTGGATCACGGGGGTCTCGATCGATCCACCCCCCGTTGCGCAACCATGCGCAATTGCTCGCGCCAGGAATCTGAAACCACCGGCATCCGACGTGCACCTACATGTGAGGAGAGCGGAGGAAGTCATGGTTCGTCGTCTGTTTTCGGTCGTGCTCGTCGGGTCGATGTTCGCTGGGATCGGCTGCGCCGCGCCGCCGGCGGAAGACGCGGACTCCGCCGAGAGCGCCGACGCGGTGAACGAGGCGGCCGCGTGCAACCCGCTCCCCGAGCGGACGACAGCGAACATCGGCGACGTCACCGGCATGACCGCGATGGAAGGCACGCCCTTCCCCTCGCTCGGCCCCGACGCGGCCGGCTACTTCCACCCGCCGTACGGCTACACCGAGGGCGGCACCTTCGCCGAGCCGAGCGACGGCAAGGACGGCGCATGGAAGGTCGAAGCGAAGGACGTCGACGCGGCCGCGCCGGCGGGCAAGCTCCGCGTGGTCGAGTGGAACGTCGAGCGCGGCAACAAGCTCGACAAGTCGATCCGCCTCATGAAGAAGAAGAACGCCGACGTCTGGCTCCTCAACGAGACCGACCTCTACGGGAAGAACAGCGGCGGCGTCGTCGTCGCGCGCGAGATCGCCCGCGCGCTCGGCTACTCGTATTACACCGGCATCGAGTTCTACGAGCGGCGCGACGATCGCCGCGGCACGAGCGGCAACGCGATCGTCTCGCGCTACCCGCTCACGAACACGAAGTCGATCGACATCCCGATGCTCACCGCCGAGGGCGGCCACGACTGGTCGAAGGACTCCGCCGAGCCGCGCTGCGGCATGCGCAACGCGGTCTCCGCCTCGATCGAGGCCCCCGGCGCCGCGGGTCCGCGCACGATCGACCTCGTCTCGCTCCACACCGAGAACAAGGCGAACCGCGAGGTGCGCCTCGCGCAGTTCGATCACGTCGTGAAGGAGCTCGTCACGCCGGGCCGCCCCACCGTCGTCGCGGGCGACCTCAACACCCTCTCGCCCGGCGAGGGCCCCGCCTTCCGCAAGGAGCTCGAGAAGCGCATCGCCGCGAACGGTCGCGACAAGTCGCTCTTCGACTGCTCGCGCGGCGACGACACGACCACCTTCAGCGCCGCCCTGATCGTTAACATGCGCATCGACTGGCTCCTCGTGCAGTCCGGCGAAGGCGCGACGGTGGACTGCGCGCCCGGCAGCTACGAGGTGCAGGGCAACGATCGCTCGAGCGACCACAAGCCGGTCGTCGTCGAGATGACGGTGAAGTGAGGCCGGCTACTTCACGTCGAGGCGCACGAGATCGACGAGGCCGTCCGGACCCGTGAACGTGATGTCGGCGACGCCGGGCGCCTTCGTGTCGACGTCGACGGCGTAGTCGCAGACCGCGTCGTGGCAGTCGACCTTCTGGTCCGCCACTACCGCCGACTCCGGCGCGTTCGACTCCGCGCGGAGGTTCGACTGCGCGCTCGTCCCCGTCGCGACGACGCGGAGGCGCGTCTCTGCCGCGACCGGCAGCGGATCGCCGCACCCGGCGCCGCGGCAGCCGCCCTCGAGCCCGATGTTCAAGGTGCCGGGCGGCGCCTCCGGGATCGCGAGGCTGTCGGTGCAAGCCGCGAGCGCGAGCACCATCGCGACGAGCGCTCGCTTCATTGCGCCTTCGGCCCTCGCCGGAGATCGAGCGCGACGTGGAAGACGAGGAGCGTCGCCGCGACCGCGAAGAGCGCGGCGCCGAGGGTGCGCTCTTGCGCGAACGAGAGCGCCCCGCCGATGGTGGCGGCGGCGACGACGAGCCCGGAGAACACGCGCCTCCCGAGCCGATCGGCCGCCGGCGCGAGCGAGCCCTCCGCGATGCGCACCGACAAGCGGCCGAGGCGCAGGTCCTCGAGCACCTCGCGCGCCTGGAGCGGCACGTCGTAGCCGGCGCGCGACAGCTGCTCGACGCCGCGAATGAGCTCGTTGCCGATCCGCTGCGGCGAGTAGCGCGCCTTCAGCAAGCGGACGAAATAGGGCTGCGCCTCGCCGAAGACGTCGAGGTCGGGATCGAGCTGCTTGCCGATCCCTTCGATCGTCATGAGCGCCTTGCCGACGAGCATGAAGTCGGTCGGGATCTCGAGGCCGTACTTCATCGCGCCCTGCACGAGGTCGCGGATCATCGCGGAGAGATCGATCTCCTTGAGCGGCCGCCCGAGGTACTTCTCGGCGAGGAGCGCGACCTCGGGGCGGTACTCGCGCATGTCGACCTTCTTCGTCGGCCGGCCGATCGCGTAGAGCGAGTCGGCGACGCCGTACGCGTCCTTCCGCGAGGCCGCGACCATCAGGTCGATCGTGCGGTCGCGGAGCTCGGGCGAGAGGCGCCCGACCATGCCGCAGTCGATGAGGCCGATGACGGGCTCGGTCCCCTCCGTGCCGCCCATGATGATGACGTTGCCGGGGTGAGGGTCGGCGTGGAAGAAGCCGTCCTCGAACACCATCTTGATGACGGCGCCGAACGCGTTCTTCGCGATCTGGGGGCCGGAGATGCCGGCGGCGACCGCCTTGTCGACCTTGAGGCCGTCGAAGAACTCGAGCGCGAGGATCTGCTTGCTCGAGGCCTGCTTGTAGACCTTCGGGAAGCGGACGAACGCGGCCTCCTTCGAGCCCTCGAAGTTCTGGGTGAAGCGCTCGCCGTTCTCGCCTTCGATCAGGAAGTTGAGCTCCGCGGTGATGGAGCGATCGAACTGCTGCACGAGCCCGACCGGCGAGTAGATGCGCGTCTCCGGGATCGCGCGCTCGATCGCGGCGGCCATGATGTGGAGCAGCTCGAGGTCGCGCTGCACGGTGGGGCCGACGTTCGGGCGCTGCACCTTCACGACGACCTGCTGCTCGCCGTCGGGGGTCGCGAGCACGGCGCGATGGACCTGACCAATCGACGCCGTCGCGAGCGGGTTCTCGTCGAACGACACGAAGACGTCCGCGATCGGCGCGCCGAGGCTCGTCTCGATGACCTTCTTGATGTCCTCGAACGGCACCGGCGGGACGTTGTCCTGCAGCTTCTTCAGCTCGGCGATGACCTCCGGCGGGATGAGGTCCGGGCGCGTCGACGCGATCTGTCCGAGCTTGATGAACGAAGGCCCGAGGTCCTGGATGACGAGGCGGACGCGCTCGGCGGTGGAGACGCGCGTCTTCTCCTCTTCGCCCTTGGCGAGGTCGTCGCTCGAGACCTCGGGCGCGTCGACGTCGGCCGGCGGCGGCTCGCTCTTGCCGGCGGACGACGGCTTCTTCGGCTTCCGCCCGAAGCCAGCGCGCGCGACGACCTCACCGAACCCATGCCGAACGAGGACACTCGTGATCTCGCGCAGCCGGCCGAGATCACGCACCGCGGAGACGACGGAGATCACGGGCGTAACCTACAGCGACTCAGGGATCCGCGCAGCAGCGAAACCCCGTCGTGTCGTCGCGGCCGTTGCGCGCGAACGCCGAGAAGTTATTGCACGCCCCCTCCGCGAGGTCCCACCCGCCGCCACGACGGAGACACGTCGCGGCGGCCTCGGGGCCACTGCACGCGTTCTCGAGCTCGCGAACGTTCCCGACCATGTCGTAGAGCCCGGCGACACCACCCGTGCACCGGTCCTTCTCCATCACGTCGAGCGGACGGTTGTTCGGGTCCTCGAACGAGTTGCAGCGGTTCGGCTCGAACGTCTTGCCGTACGCGAAGTCGTTGCCGCCGGGACCGAGACACGCGGCGTACCACTCGTCCTTCCCCGAGTTCCGGTAGTCGCCGCCGTTGGTCTTGATCGAGCCTCCCCCGATCGCACCGCAGAGCCGCTTCCCCGCCCAAGCGCAGAACGCATGCGCATCGCACCAATCGACGCAGACGATCGGACGGCCGAGCGTGGCGTCGCTCAGGAGCGGGCAGTGGAGCAACGCGCCCTGCGGCGGCGGCGGCGACGGGAGGTGATTCTGCTTGCCGGTGCAGCTCGCGTGCGGCGAATCGAACCGCGCGCCGCCCATCGCTTCGAGGAACGCCCGGTACTGCCCCTCCGTGACCTCCGTCGCGTCGATGCAGTAACTCGCGGTCCTCACCATCACCGGACCGCGCCCGCGCGGGCAGCCGCTCGTGTCCTTGCCGATCTCCGGCCCCACGTACCCGCCGGCGTCGACGGCGGGCGCCGCGTCCTCGACGTAGCCGCCGCCGTCGTCGAGCGCGCTCGAGTCCGGCTCCCCCGCGCCGCTGCTGCTCGTGCTGCTCCCGCCGCTCGTGCTCGAGGCGCCGCCGTCCGTCGGGGCGCTCGGGTTGGTGCCCGCGAGGTCGAGACCACAAGCGGCGGCGGCGAGGGCGCCGAGCACGAGGACGAGAGCGACGCGCACGCTCGAATGTTAGCGGACGCGAACGACCGCGCCTTGTTCGATCTTCGTCGGGAGCACGGCGGACCAGCCTTGCGGGAGGTGCGGTGAGGTGAACGCGAAGAGCCAGCGGGCGTCGAGCGGCGCGAGGTTCACGCAGCCGTGGCTGTGGAGGTGGCCGAATTCTCGGTGCCAGAACGCGCCGTGGAGGGCGATCGCCTTGTCGAAGAACTGCACCCACGGCACGTCTTCGATCGCGTAGTGCCTGTCCGCCTCTTCCTTGTCGAGGTTGTCCATTTTCGTCGTGAAGATCTTCACCCAGATGCGGAACGTGCCCGGGTGGGTGACGAAGTCGGGCGCGGGGCCCTTCCCCGTCGACACGATCGTCGCGAACACGGGCGTCTTGCCGACGTAGGCGATGAGCGTCTGCTGCGCGAGGTCGACGTCGATCCAGCGCTCGTCCTCGCCCGTCACCTCCGGCGGGGGCGCGACGAGGCGCACGCGCGCGACGTCCTTCGCGCGCAGCCACACGCCGTCGCCGACGCGGAGCGCGCTCCCCTTCTCCTCTTCGATGACGACCTTCTCGAAGCGGACGCGCAGGCCGCTCGCCTTGTCGAGCTTCTCGGACGTGAACGCGCTGACCTTGTCGTTCACGACCCAGCCGACGTTCGTCTCCTCCTTCAAGAGCTCGCCGTGAAAGAGGTTCGGACGCGCGGGGGAGAGCTCGCGCATCGCGACCCAGCGTCCCTTCTTCGTGCGCCCCCACTTCTGGCCGTGCGCGGTCGCCTCCTCCAGGAGCGCGACGGCGAAGCCCGGCTCGAGGTCCTGCTCGGGCGAGTCGTCGAGCGCGGTCTGGAGGTTCTGGAAGCCGTACGCGCCGTCGCGGCCCGCGAAGTAGTAGCGATACGGGAGCCCGTCGTCGCTCGCCGAGACCGGCTCGATCGGCGGCAGCGCGCGCGCGCCGGGTCGATGCGGCCGCGCGAGGTCCTCGCCCTCGGCGATCCACGGACGCGTGCCGAGCGCGGGCGTGCCCGGCTCGTCCGCGCTGAAGTCGCCGACGTCGGAGCACATCCACGCGAGCGGGCCGACGTTGAGCCAGCGGCCGCTGCAGCCGGGACCGCGCCGCGTCGCGAAGAGCGGGAGGCGCGCGCCGGGCTGGGCGCTGCCGCGACGGAGCTCGATCTTGCCGGGCTCGGCGTAGAAGGCGGACTCGGCGCGGCTCGGGACGACGGAGCGCGCCCACGTCGGGACCGGCACGTCGCCGGGATCGACCCAGACCGGCAGCTCCGCCGGCGGCCCCATCCGCGGGACGTCGGCGAAGAGCGGCGCCGCGAGGACGAGCGCCGCGAGCGCCTTCACTTCTCGTCCTTCGGCTGCGGGAGGCGCAGGGTGAAGGTCACGCCCTTCGGCGAGGACTTCACGCCGATCGAGCCGCCGTGCTCCTCCGCGATGCGGGCGGTGATCGCGAGGCCGAGGCCGGTGCCGCCCTTCTTGCCGCTCGTGACGAACGACTGGAAGAGGCGGTGCTCGATCTCCTTCGGGATGCCGGGCCCGGTGTCCGAGAACGAGACGACGAGCTCGGGCACGGCGCCCTTCTTCCGCGGCTTCGAGCGCGTGACCTTGATCGTGAACTTGCCGCCCTTGTCGCCCATCGCCTCCGCCGCGTTGCGGGCGAGGTTGTGGACGACGCGGAGGATCTTGCCCTCGTCGAACTTCGCGGTGCCCTTGTCCTGCACGTCGACGACGAGCTCGACGCCGCTCTTCGCGAGCTGCGTCGTGAGCTGCTCGCGGACCTCGGTGCCGAAGAACTTGTTGAGGTACACCTTGCGGACGAGGAGGTTGCGCTCGCCGCGCGCGAACTCCAGGACGTCGCGCATCATCGAGCCGATGTGCTCGAACTGCTTCAACGCGAGCTCCGCGTACTCGTCGCGGAGCGGGCGCTTGTCCGCGATCTTCATCATCTGGACGTAGCCGCTGATGACGGTGAGCGGCGTCTTGAGGTCGTGGATGACGCCCGACATGAGGCGCCCGATCGACGTGAGCCGCTCCTCGCGCTCGCGCTGCTCGCGCGCCATCTGGAGGCGGATCGCGGTCGACGCGTTCGCGGCGATCAAGAGGAGGAGCGCGCGGTCCTCCTCGTTGAACTCGTCCTCGCGCGGCGCGCCGAGCCCGAGGCGCGGCGACGAGCCGGGGATGCGCGCCTTGTTGTAGAGCGCGATCGCGCCCATCGCGTCGCCGTCCTCGCCCTCGAGCGGGACCGCGATGCAGCCGCGGAGCTTCTGTCCGAGGAGGTCGTCGGTCTCGGGCTCGTAGGCGGGGTGCGTCGTCGGCTCGTTCGTGAAGATCACGTCGCCGTCGGCGATCGCGGCGCCGGCGAGCCCCTGCCCCGCGCGGAGCGGATGGCGGTGCAGCTTCTCGTCGCCGGAGAACATCATGTAGAGCTGGATGCCCTCGCCCGCCTTCATCGCGAACGCGGCCGCGGTCGCGCCCGACGTGCGGAGCGCCTCGGTGAGGACGCCGGTGAACAGCTCCTCGAGCGAGGTCGCGCGCCCCATCGCGCTCTCGAGATCGAAGAGCAGCTTGAGGTCGCGGACGCGGTGCTCGAGCTGCTCCTTGATGTCGAGGAGCTCGGCGTTCTTCTGCGTCACCGACAAGAAGAGGCGCGAGTTGTCGATCGCGATCGACGCCTGGGTCGAGAGCGCGGCGAGCGTGATCGCGTCGTGGTCGTTGAAGGGCCCCGTCTTCTTGTTGAGGACCTGGACGACGCCGATCGTGCGTCCGAGGTGGTTCTTCATCGGCACGGCGAGGATCGAGCGCGTGCGGTAGTTGAAGGCGAGGTCCGGCGCGGGGTTGAAGCGCGGGTCGTTGTACGGATCGTTGACGAGGAGCGTCTTGCTCGTCTGCGCGACGGCGCCGGCGATGCCCTGCCCGACCTTGAGCCGGAGCTGGCGCGACTGGCCGCCTTGCATGACGCGCGAGACGAGCTCGCCCTTCCCGTCGAGCAGGTACAGGGTCGCGCGGTCGGCCTCCACCGCGTCGGTGATCTTCGCGAGGATCAGGTTGAGGAGCTCGTCGAGGTCGAGCGTGGTCCCGAGCGCGAGGCCGACCTCGCGCATCGCGACGCCGATGCGCCGCTCGCGGACGAGCTCCTCGTCGAGGTCCTTCAGCTTCTGTTCGAGCAGCTGGGAGCGCACGTCCTGCGCCCGCGAGCTTCGCCCCGTGAGGCTCCACTCGCTGTCCACGCTCGGCGCGGACGGCGGACGTTGCGATTTCAGTGCCACGAACGAAGGATAGACCCATCCGCGGGCGCCCGAACGGCTTCTTCGTTCATGCCGCACCGCAGCGGAAATGGTATGTCGGGCCCGTCTTGGCCCGTACGCTGATCGTCACCCCGACGTACAACGAGAAGGAGAACCTCCCGCGCTTCGTCGAGGCGGTCCGCGGCGCGCTCCCGGACGCCGACCTGATGGTCGTCGACGACAACTCGCCCGACGGCACCGGCGCCATCGCGGACGCGATCGCAGCGAAGGACGATCACGTCACGGTGATGCATCGCGCGGGGAAGCTCGGCCTCGGCACGGCGTACATCCAGGCCTTCCAGCAGGGTCTCGCGAAGGGCTACGAGCGCTTCTTCGAGATGGACGCGGACCTGTCGCACGACGTGAAGTACCTGCCGGACTTCGTGCGTGCGCTCGACGAGGGCGCGGACGTCGTCATCGGCTCCCGCAACATCCCGGGCGGCGGGGTGGAGGGCTGGGGCCTCGGCCGCCACGTCATCTCGAAGGGCGGCTCGCTCTACTCGCGCACGATCCTGGGGCTGCCGGTGAAGGACCTCACGAGCGGCTACAAGGCCTTCACCCGCCGCGCGCTCGAGGCGATCGACATCGACGGCGTCCACTCGAACGGCTACTCGTTCCAGATCGAGATGACCTACCGCGCCCTTCGCAAAGGCATGACGGTGCGCGAGGTCCCGATCATCTTCGTCGACCGCACCGCCGGGCGTTCGAAGATGAGCCGCCGCATCTTCGTCGAGGCGATCGGCGTCGTGTGGAAGCTCCGCGCCGAAGCGCTGACGGGGAAGATCTAGGCGGCGAGGCCGCAGATTCGCGTGTAACTTGCAGCCATTTGGCGCACGTCGAGCTGCGCGGCGGCGCGGGCGTGCGCGGCGTCGCCGAGGCGCGTGCGCTCCGCGGCGTCGGCGAGGAGCGTGTGCATGGCGTCGGCGAGGGCGGCGGGGTCGGCGCGGGGGACGATGATACCCGCGCCGCCGAGCTGCTCGCGCGCGCCGCCGTGATCGGTCGCGACGATCGGGAGCCCGGCCGCCATCGCCTCGAGCGACGCGTTCGGGCAGCCGGCGGGCTCCGCAATCATCGCGAAGGCGTCGATCTCCGCGAGGAGCGAGCGGGCGTCGCGTTCGCCGAGCCACGTGATCGGCAGCCCCGCGGTCGAGGCGCGGAGCTCCTCGGCGTACGCCTCGCTCCCGTGCTCCGCCGCGCCTGCGATGACGAGGTCGAACGGGCGGCGGCGCACGGCGGCGATGAGCTCCTCGAGCTTCTTGTCCGGTGCGATGCGCGCGAGCGTGCCGGCGACGACGCGCGCGCCGGCGCGGCGGCGGAGCGGGATGGGCGGGACCTCGACGCCGTTCGGGACGACCGCGACGTCGACGCCGAGCGCGGCGGCCGCGCGCTCGCGCTCGCCTTCGTACTTCACGATCGCGCCGCGCAGGAGGCGGCCGTAGTCGCGCAGGTTCAGGTACGGCGAGCCGACGCGGGGCCGCTGGAGGTAGCGCGCGAAAGATGCAAAGTACATCTCTCCGGGCGAGACGTCCCAGACCGGGACGCCGACGAGGAGGTCCGCGATGAGCACCTTGTGCTCGGGGATCACGTTCCAGAAGAGCACCGCGTCGGGCTCCGCGGCGTCGACCATCGTCGCGACCGCGCGCGCCGTGACGATCGGCGAGGCCGCGCCCGCTCGCGGCGCCACCGCGACCGGCACGCCCGCCGCCGCGAGCGCGCTGCGCCCCGGCGTGGGGTAAGCCTCCTGCTCCTCGATCACGATCGCGCGCACGCGCACGCCCTCGGCGCGGAGCTGCACGAGGAGCCGCCGCGCGCTCGACTGCGCGCCGCCGGTCGAGAAGTTGTTCGTGACGAGCACGACGCCGCCACGCAACCGCGCCGCCGCGCTCCCACGCTGCGCGCTCGCTCCGACGCGCGCATACAGCTCGACGTGGCGCTCGGCCATCACCCACGCCGTGAAGTCCGCCGCGAGCCCACCCACGCCCGCAACCTCCGACGCAAGCGCGGCACCGCCGCTGCCCGCGCGCTCGGCCCCACTCCGCGCGCCACCACTCAACGCGCGCTCGCCCCCGCCGCCCGCGCCGACGCTCCCCGCGCGCTCGGCGAGCGCCTCCGCGACCGCGGCGGCGAACGTCGGCGCGTCGGCATTGGGGGAGACTCGGTGCACGTCCGAGTGCTTCGCGGCGAGCTCGGCGGTGCCTGCCACGTCGGTCGTTACGAGCGGCACGCCTGCCGCGAGGGCCTCGAGGTGGACGAGGCTCAGGCCCTCGAAGGCGCTCGCGGAGACGATCGCGTCCGCCGCCGCGTACGCCGCGCCGACGTCGCCCTGCGAGCCCGCGAAGACCACGCGCTCCGTCACACCATGCTTCGCCGCCTCCGCGCGCACGTGCGCCTCGATCGCGAGCGCCTCCGGATCCGCGCTCACCGGCTCACCTACGAGCACGAGTCGCGCGTCACCTCGCGGGAGCGCGGCGAGCACCGCCGGGAGCCGCTCGAGCCGCTTCTGCGGGCGATGGTTCGCGATCGCGACGAGGACCGGCGCGTCGTCGTCGACGCCGAGCGCGCGCCGCGCCGTCGCGCGATCGATCGCCGGCGGCGAAGGGACGACGCCGTTCCAGATCGTCCGCGTCCGCGCGCCGAGCCCGGCCGCGTGGAGACCCGCCGCGACGTCGCGGCTGCACGCGAAGAGGAGCGGCGGCCGCGCCGCGGTCGCGACGTGGCGCAGGCGCGCCGGCCAGCCCGGCTCGGAGTTGTGGACCGTGACGACGACGGGCACGTCGCCGGCGCAGAGGCGAACCACGTCGTCGCCGTCGAAGAGGTGCACGTGGACCGCGTCCGCGCCCCGCTCCGTCGCGATACGCGCGAGCAGATCGAGGCGCTCGACGCGGCCGCACGCGTGATCGCGGAGGTGGATCGTGCCCGGCGGCGCGTCGAAGGTGGCGCGCGCCGGTCGATCGAGGACCGCGAGCTGCACGTCGTGGCCGAGCGCGCGGAGCTCGCGCGCGAGATCGAGCACGACCCGCTCCGCCCCACCGCGATGCAGCGTCGTCACCGCGAGCACGACGCGGAGCGCGCGGTGGTAGCCGACGTCGAGCGACGGCGCGCGCACCACCCGCGCGGCCGCGAGCGCGGCCTTGTCGACGGTCCCCGACGCCGCGACGAGCTCCGCGAACGAGCGCGGATCGAACGCGACCGCGCTGTCGACGCGCGGCGCCTCGTCGCCGACGCCGCGCGCGAGATCGCCGCCCGTGCGCGCGAGCACGCTGCGCCACCTCGTGCAGTCCGCGGTCGCGCCGACGGCGACGGTGGGACCGGTCGCGTGCGCGAGCACCGGCGCCGGCGGCGAGAACGGCCAGGCGCCGGCGCGCACGAGCCACACCGGCCGCGACGCCGACGCGACCCGCGCCGCGAGATCGCCGTTCGCCACCGTCGCGTCGATGCCCTGTCGCGCGAGCGCACGGACCGTGCGCGCGGCGAGCCACGGCTCCGCCGCCGCGTCGAAGACGATCGCGTCGATCATCGATACGCGCCCGGATAACCGACGAACGGCTCCGACGACGGCGCGGACGGCACGCCAGACGGCACCGCAGGAGCCACGCCAGACGGCGCCGCCGGAGGCACCGCAGGAGGCACGCCAGACGGCACCGCAGACGGCACCGCAGGAGGCACGCCAGACGGCACCGCAGACGGCACCGCAGGAGGCACGCCGGACGGCACCGTCGAAGGCACGCCGGACGGCGCGGCAGGAGGCGCGGCAGGTGGCACCGCAGACGGCACCGCAGGAGGCACGCCAGACGGCACCGCAGGAGGCACGCCGGACGGCACCGCAGGAGCCACGCCGGACGGCACCGTCGAAGGCACGCCAGACAGCACCGCAGGAGCCACGCCGGACGGCGCAACCGGTGGCGCCGCCGACTGCCGCGTGGACAACGCAGGAGGCACGCCGGACGGCGCGACCGGCGGCGCCGCCGACTGCCGTGTGGACGCCGCCGCGACGATGCCGACGCTGCGGCTCGATCCTCGCTCGCTCGGCCACGGCGATCGCTGCCCCATCGACGGCGAAGAGGCCGGCGGCACGACCGACGACGACGACGCAGGCGCGGGCGGCGTGATCTGCCGGTACGAGATCTGCGCCGGCGTCGAGGCCGCTTCGGTGATGCGGATCATCGACGGCGCGTCGCCGGTGAACACGAACGTCTCCTTGACGCCGTCGAGCGGGACGACGTCGCTCACCTCGCGCCCCTTGACGATGCATGTATACCGCACGCGTGCGCCGGGCGGCAGGTTCGGCGCCCGCACCCAGAAGCCGTCGGTGCTCGCGCGCGTCGTGATGCCCTGCGCGTTCGTGTGCCCGCCGCTCTTGCGCCGCGCGAGCATCCACGCGACGACGAAGCCCGCCGCCCCCGCGGGCGCGGCGACGAACGCCCAGCTGAAGCCCTCGCCGCCCGTGCTCTGGCGCAGGACCGGCGGCGGCGGCGCGATCGCGAAGCCCGCGTCGAACGCGCCCGGCGACGCCGACGCGGCCGGCGTCACGTCGTTCGTCGCGGTCGCGCCGGGCGTGGGAGCGATGACCGGCGCGTCCTCGACGACGACGCGGAAGCCGTTGTCCGCGTTGCGCGTGCCGGGCGTGTTCCGGACCCGAGCCGCGCTCCGGCCGCGCCGCGGATCGCGCATCCACGAGCCGCCGCGGAGGACGCGGCGCTCCGGATCGTTCCCCGTGTGCGTCGTGTTCTCGGGATCGGTCACGTCGGTCGCGGGCCACACCGCGTAGACGTCGCGGCACCACTGGTTGACGTTGCCGGCCATGTCGTAGAGGCCGAACGGGTTCGGCTTCTTCCTCCCGACGGGGTGCGTGCCGACCGCGGCGCCGGGCGCGGGACGGAACCAGCCGATCGCAGCCGCCTCCTCCTCCGTCTTCGCCGCGTACCACGGCGTCGTCGTCCCGCCGCGCGCGGCGTACTCGAACTCGGCCTCGGTCGGGAGGCGCACGCGGCGCCCGGTCTTGCGCGAGGCCCATTGCGTGAACGCGTTCGCGTCCCCGAACGTGACGACCGTGACCGGATCGTCGTCCCGCTGCACGAAGCCCGGGTTGCGCCAGTTGTACTGCTTGTCCTGCTTGAGCCGGACGCCGTCCCACCCCGCGCCGCCGCTCTGTCCCTTCTCCGCGTCGGTCTGGTGGCGCGTCTCGGCGACGAAGCGCGCGAACTGCGCGCGCGTGATGGGGTACTTGCCCATCCAGAACGTGTGGCTGATCGTGACGGTGCGCGGCACCTCGTCCGGCTCGCGGTACGGATCGTTCGGCGACGAGCCTTGCGTGAACGTGCCCTTCGGGATGCGACGGAGCTCCAGCTTCCGGAGCGGAGTCCCGGCGTCGGTCGGCTTGTCCGAGGCCGACCCGAGATCGAGGACGAGGTCGTCTTCGCCGGCGTGCGCGGCGCGCGGCGACAGGAGCGTCAACCCGGCGACGACGGCGAAGCTCGTCGCGAGGCGACCTCCCATGACGCCCGTTTTACGTCTATTCTCCGCCCATGAGCAAGGCCGCCAAGAAGGTGTCACTCGAGGATCACGCCGAAAAAATCCGCGAGAAGCTCAAGGTCCCGCGTCAGGACGAGCTCTTCAAGGCGGCGGTCGAGGCGGGATACCTCACCGCGCTCGCGGACGGCGGCATCGACGAGGCCGAGCGCGACATCCTCGTGAAGGCGGTCGAGCTCTTGAGCCGCGGGCTCGTCATCGAGTGGGAGACGGACTCCCTCATCGACGACTGCCAGAAGGCGGTCGAGGCGGACGGCCTCGAGGGCAGCGCCAAGCGCGTGGGCGAGAAGCTGAAGGAGCTCGGGTCCGCCGACGCCGGCATCTTCGTCGCCGCGCTCGTCGCGCGCGCGACGAAGGGCGTCGAGAAGTCCGAAGCGGAGATGCTCAAGAACATCGGCAAGAGCGCCGGCATCGACACGAAGAAGGTCGGCGAGATCGTCAAGCAGGCCACGTCGCTCACCGGCGACTGAGCGCGCTAGAAGCGGACGCCGCCGCCCGACGGGGTCACGAAGAGCCCCGTCGCCGGCGCCAGCGTCTTCGGCTTGAGCACGAAGTAGCTGATCGCGCCGACCGCGATCCCTACGAGGCCGATCGCGCCGAGCACGTCGCCGGCGGTCAGGAACGGCTGCACGCCGTCGAGGCGATCGCGCGAGCAGTTCGGCTTGCACTCGTCGAGGTCGCCGCGCTTCACCGCGCCGACGATGCCGAAGCCGATGCCCATCACGAGGAAGCCGGCGCCGACCGAACCGGCGATGAGCGACACGGTCGGGACCTTGCCGAACGGCGTCTTCTCGGTGGGGCGCGGGCACACCGCGCCGGGTTTGCCGAACGAGACGTCGATGTCGCGACGCTCTCCGAGCGCGAAGTTGATCGACTCGCTCTTCGCCTGGTTCGTCGCGGGATCGACGACGGTGACGGTGTGCTGCCCCGGCTCGACGAGGAGCGAGGCCCCTTCACCTTTGCGCGACGGACCGTCGACGCTCACCATCGCCTGCGGGAGCGGACAGCCGTCGGCCGCGCGGACGTGGAGGATGAGCGCGGGCAGCTTCCCTTTGATCTCGCCCGCCCACTTCGCGCACTCGGTCGTGAGGAGCGACGGGCACGCGGGCTTCGCGCAGCGCTCCGCCGCCTCGAGCGCCGACATGAGCTCGTTCTTCTGCTGGAGCCGCTGCGTCTGCTCGTACGCCGTCGCGCACTCGCGCAGCTCGTCGGCGCGCGCGACGGCCGGCGCGAGCACGAACGAGAGCGCGAGCGCGACGGTGAGCTTCATCGACGACGGCAGGATACGTGCGCTCATTGCTCGATGCAGTAGAGATGCGCTTGGACGTTGCACGGGACCGCGCACGCGTTCGTCCAGCTCGCCTCGGTGGAGACGACGCCGATGTACGTGCCTCCATTTTCGGACCTATAGTTCTCGCAGTCCTCCTCGGTCGAGATCGCGTTGCCGTCGACGCCGGTGTTGGTCCAGACCGGGATGACCGGCCCGGCGTCGCTGCAGCCCTCGAAGAGGGGAGCCGCCCCCGCGTCCGTCGCCTGGACCTTCTCCCCGCGCTCGTTGTTCTCGATCGGGAGGAGCAGCTTCCTGGTCTGGAAGTACGTCGTCCAGTTGTGGAGGACGGTGCGGTTCGCGGTGTCGACGATGCGCACGTCCGGACGGCCGCCGTCGTTCTGAAGGCCCGGGAAGCGCCTCCGCGGCGTCTCGTTGTCGACGCTGAGCCAGGCCTTGAAGGAGCCGCCGAGCCCCGCGCCGGTCGCGAGGAGCTGGCACCGATCGTCCGCGCCGGAGAGCCCGTTCAGGTTCCCGTTCGTCGTCGCGCTCGTGATGAACACGCGCTTCGTCGGCCGCGTGTCGATCGGCGGCGCGGCGTCGGGCTCTTCCGGCGGCTCCGTGTCCGCCCCCGCGTCGAGCACGTCACCGGCGTCCGGCCGCGGCGGCCCGTAGTCGTCGAGCGCGAAGAGCGCGAAGCATCCGCTCGCGCCGGGAAGCGCGAAGAAGAACATGAACGAGAGCGCGATGCGGCGAGCCGACTTCATCAGAGGCAGTGGAGCTTCGGGATCTTCACGCCCTTCGAGTCGATCACGAACGGCTGGGCGCAGTCGGCCGGTTTTCTCTTCTTACCGGATCCGAGCGGCGGCGGGGTGGGTCGCGGAGCGGGCGCGGGCGCCGGGGCCGGCGCGACCGCGACGGACGGCGCGGGCTCGGGCGGCTCGGGAGGAAGGTCGAGCGCCGGCGGGGGCTCGAGCGTCGGCGCGGGCTCGGGCGGCGGCTCGCTCGGCTCGCTCGGAGGCGGCTCGCTCGGCTCGCGCGGGATCTGCGCCACGCTCGGCGCGGACGCCGACACGCTCGCGGCCGCGGCGCTCCGGTTCGACGCCGGCTTGAAGGTCACGATCAACCCGAGCGCGACGAGGGCGACCGCGATCCCCGCCGACACGGCGGCGATCAGCTTCACCCTGTCGCGCCGCTGCTCCTCGAGCGCGCGCAGCGTCTCCTCGCGCGTCGTCATCGAGATCGCGGCGGAGCCGGTGGTCGGCGCCTCCGGGATCGGGACGAACGGGAGCTCCGGTTGGGAGGGCGCGACGCGCATCGGCTGCGACGGCGGGCCGATGATCGAGATGCGGCCCGTCGCGGAGACCGGACCGCCGCGCGCGAACGCCTCGAACGCGGCGCTCAGCTCCTGCGCGTCGGCGTAGCGCTCCTCCTTCTTCTTGCGGAGGCAGCGCGTGATGATCTCGTCGATCGCGGGCGGCAGGTGCGGGACGATCTCGAGGAGCGGGCGCGGCTCCTGCCGCGTCGTCGCGATCATCGTCGCGACCGCGGTCTCGCCGCGGAACGGCCGGATGTTCGCGAGCATCTCGTAGACGACGACGCCGAACGAGAAGACGTCGGTCCGCGCGTCGACCTGCTGCCCGAGCGCCTGCTCCGGGCTCACGTACCCCGGCGTGCCCCACATGTCTCCGCGCGACGTCGTGTTCGTCGTCGTGCGCTCTTCCTGCGGAAGCCCCGGCACCGCGGGCTGAGGCCGCTGCCGCGCGAGCCCGAAGTCGAGGACCTTCGCGAGGACGGTGTCGGCCGAGAGCGTGGTGAGGAAGATGTTCTCCGGCTTGATGTCGCGGTGCACCACGCCGGCGGCGTGCGCCTTCGCGAGGCCGCGCGCCATGTCGCGCGCGACGCCGATCGCCTCCTCCATCCCGAGCCGCCGCTCCATCAGCGCGCGGCGGAGCGCGATCCCTTCGAGGAGCTCCATCACGATGTAGAGGACACCCTCGAGCTCCTCCACCTCGTAGATCGTCGCGATGTTCGGGTGCTGGAGCTTCGCCGCGATGCGCGCCTCGCGCAGGAGTCGCTTCCGCTGGGCCGGGGCCTCGCCCTCGTCGTGGAGCACCTTCAGCGCGACGTCGCGCTCGAGCTTCTCGTCGAACGCGGAGTAGACGGCGCCCATGCCGCCTCGTCCAAGGAGGCGATCGACGCGGAATCGTCCGATCGTTGTCCCTGCAAGGGACGCGCTCACGCCTCCGAGTCTATCCGTTGCCTTCCCCCGCGGGCCAACGAAACCCCGGACAACCGTACGGTTTCAGGGTTCTGAAATCAGGGAAGGTACGGCGTGAGGAGGGCCATCTGCGGAGCGTCGACGCCGTTCTTCGGCTCGATCGAGAAGGGATAGCTCGGGTTCCAGCGGGGGCCGGCCGCCCACCATAGCCAGCCGACGATCACGTCGTCCGCCTCGTTCATCGCGTCGAGCATGTCCTTGACCGCGGCGTTGCAGAGGGCGTTGTCGCCGCCGGCGAACTCGCCGACGAAGCCCTTCAGGCCGTTCGCGCGGAGCCACGAGATCCAGCCCGCGAGGCGCTCGCGACCGATCTTGGCGCTGACGCACTGCCCCGTCTTCCCGCCCGAGTCCGGGTCGAGGTACTGGTGCACCTCGATCACGAAGTTGTCGCCGGGGTCCTTGATCGCGAGCATCGCCTTCGCGTTCGCGGTGCCGTACCAGGTCGAATTCCAGCTGTGCGCGCCGGTGTACGCGTTGCCGGGGACGTGGATCATGTTCTTCGCGCCGGCGGCGCGGATGGCGGCGATCGCGGCGTTGGCGGAGTCGACCCACTGCTCGGTGCGGAGGCCGGCCGGCTCGTTGACGAGGTTGAACATGACGCGCGCGTTGGCGGCGTAGCGGGTCGCGAGGCGCTTCCAGAGGTCGGCGAACGCGCTCGCGGGCACCGCGGCGGACCCGACGTGCACGCCGTAGTACTTCGCGAAGTTGTGCGGGTTGAGGACGACGTTCGCGCCGCGCGAGGTGGCGTAGCCGACGATGTCATCGAGCTTCGCGACGTACGCCGGCGTGAGCTCCGCGAACTGCTTCGTCTGGAGGCGCTCCCACGCGAAGCCGATGCGGAACGTGTTCATCCCCTTCGCCTGGAAGTAGTCGATCTCCGCGCGCGTCGGCCAACCGTAGTCGCGGCCCTCGACGCCGAGCGAGCTCGCCGTCAGGGTGCCGAACTCGGCGCCCGCGAGGTTCACCCCGCGGTACTGGAGGCCGCTCGGCTCCGCGATCGGCTCCGGCGCCGGATCGTTCGCCTCGCCCGCCGACGGCGTCTCGTCCGTCGACACCGGCGCGACGTCGCCGGTCGCGGTCACCGCCACCGACTTGGTCACGCTCGTGGTCGCGGTCGCGGGGCTGTCCGCGGTCGTGCTCGCGCTCGCCGCGCTCGGGCTCTCGCCCGTGTCGTCGGGCTCGCTCGAGCTCGAGTCGGAGGAATCGGCGGCGCCGCACGCGACGGCGAGGGAGACGAGGAAGGGCGCGAGGATACGGTTGAACGACATCAGTATATTTGTGGTTTTCGTGATTTCTGGTTCCGAGGTGACGAGTGGACTGTCACCCATCCTTCGCGCCTGACAAAGCGCGGCTGTGACGTTTGGAAGCAGCCCTCACCACATGCGGGCAAAGTGCCCCGCATCGGCTCCCCGCGAAAAACGCCGACGAAATCCGCTGGTGCAACTCGTCACGGAAGAGGTCGGCGCCCCGGAAAAATCGACTTAGCGCGAGCGCGTTGCGAACGCGCGCGAACCGGCGCAAGGTGTCCGGACTCGTGCTCCGGCCGCTCACGTTGCTCCTCACGCTCGCTGCGCTCGTCGCAGCGGAGCGCGTCGCGCGGGCGCAGGCGTGCTGCGTCGGAGCGAGCGGTCTCACGCCGGGCTGGCTCACGAACCACGAGCGCGCGCTCGTCGGTGCGCAGCTCCGTCTCTCGCAGACGCACGGCACCTACCCTTCCTCGGGCCCGTTCTACGTACCGACGCCGGGCCGCGACGCGCGCGTCGAGACGAGCCTGTTCGCGACCTATCGCCTCTTCCCGCGCGCGCAGGTGAGCGCCTTCATGCCGCTCGTGACGACGCGCCGCCGCTCCGGCGCCGTCACCGAGCACCGCACCGCGTTCGGCGACTTCACGCTCGTCGGCCGCTACGACCTGATTCGCGCCGGCGAGTCGACGATCCCGGGCATCGCGATCCTCGCCGGCGCGCAGGCCCCGACCGGCAAGGAGCCGAGCGCGGGCACGGGCCTCCTCGCCGCCGACGTGAACGGCATCGGCTCGTGGGAGGTCAACGGCGGCGTCTCGATCGAGCAGACGTTCGGCCACGTCGTCCTCCACGGCACCGTCCTCGCGGGCTATCGCTTCCCGGCCACGATCCTGGGCGAGGAGCAGCGCCTCGGACCGCGCGCGCTCTACCTCGTCGCGGGAGGCTGGGTCTTCGACAGCGACGTCGCGCTCCTCGGCACGCTCACGCACGCGTCCGACGGCGACGCGACCCTCGCGGGCGAGGACGCGGTCGGCACGGGTTTTCGCTCCACGCAGCTCGCGTTCCTCGTCGTCGCGCCGTTGACGGATACACTCAGGCTCCGGACCTCGGTCTTCACGGACGTCCCGCCGCTCGGCCGGAACCGCCCCGCGCTCGGCGGCACCTCCATCTCGCTCGCGAAGACCTGGTTCTGATCCGATGCTCCGTCCTCTCCTCTCTCTCTCCGCCTCTTGCGCCCTCGCCCTCCTCGCGTGCTCGCACGCCGGCACCGCGCCGCCCGCCGCCGCGCCGCTCGCCGGCACCTTCACGTTCGGCACGGAGGCGGGGACGGAGGAGTCGCTCGACGCGCTCCTCGCGAAGTCGCGCTACTCGGTCTTCCTCTTCTTCACCGCGGACTGTCCGGTGCAGAAGGCGCACGACGCGCGCATGCGCGCCACGGTCGCGAAGTACGCGCCGCAGGGCGTGGCGTTCTATGCCGTCGCGTCCGAGACGGGCATCGACATCGCGGCGGAGCGCGCGGAAGCGAAGCGTCGCGCGATCGACATGCCGCTGCTCGAGGACAAGAACGCCGTCTTCGCGGACGCGTTGAAGGTCGAGTACTCCACGCACGTGGTCCTCTTCGAGCCGAGCCGCGCGATCCGCTACTCGGGGGCGGAGGACT
Source organism: Labilithrix sp. (assembly GCA_019637155.1). Taxonomy (NCBI): domain Bacteria; kingdom Pseudomonadati; phylum Myxococcota; order Polyangiales; family Labilitrichaceae; genus Labilithrix; species Labilithrix sp. Next base: position 33,829 of record JAHBWE010000028.1, read on the forward strand.
CCGAGCGCGTGCACCTCACGCCGAGCGGCACGCTCCACCTCGACCGCGCGCTCGACGCGGTCCTCGCGGGCAAGGAGCCTCCCGTCACCACGGCCGAGCCGCTCGGCTGTCCGCTGCGGAAGCACTGACCGATGCTCGCCCCGGCCTTCGTGCTCGACATCGCACAAACGACGCGGGGCCGAAGATCATCGAAGCCAACTGCCTGAACAGCTCCGGCTTCTACGCCGCCGACATCGCATCGATCATCGAGGCAGTCTCCACGCTCGCCTGACGCCGTGGTACATCTCCTCCGTCCCACGCGCCCGTAGCTCAGCTGGATAGAGCGTCGGCCTTCGAAGCCGAGTGTCGGGGGTTCGAATCCCTCCGGGCGTGCCACCCAACCCACGGCGATTGCAGGAGTTTCTTCCCACGCGGTGCCTTTCCGAGCGCGTAGGATCGCCGAGAGGCTACGACGCTCAAGGCCGACGCCGGCATTCTTCATCCCGCCATTCGATTCGGCCGGAGCACGGCTCGGCGAGCGCGATGAAGTCAGACGCGTCGCTCACCGTGCGCACCGCCGCGAACGCGCGGATCTCGACGTCCGGCCGCACGGACCAGATCGCCCACGCCGCGCCGAAGAGCTGGGCGCCGCGGGTGACCACGTCGTCGACGAGCGTGACCCTCGCCGGCAGGGAGAGCGGCTCGACGACGATCAAGCTCTCGAGGTGGGTGCGCGCCTTGGGTCGCGCCTCCGCCACCGACGTAGCTGCCTTCGCGACGGCCATCGTGCGCTCGAGGCACGGGAGCACCTGCGAGCCGAAGTCCCACGCGCGTAGCTCGCGCGCGATCTCCAGCGCGGGCCATAGCGCGCCTTCCGCAAGCAGGCCGCTTCGCGGTACAGGAACGAGCGCCGCGTCCGAGTCGAGGAAGGGATCGCGGAACGGGACGTCGTCACGCTCCCGGAGTCGGCGAGCCACGCGTGCGGATGCCGTCTCCCCGATACCGCCCCGAGCACGCCGGTTCTCCTTCAGGGCGACGACGAAGTCCTTCGCGCGCTTCATCTCCTCGGTGGTACCGCGCGGGCAGTACGCAAGGAACGACGCAACGCGAGCTCAGAACGAGGCGGCTTCACGGATCGCGTCCGTGGGCAGGATGTCGAGCAGGTCGGTCATGTCGCGGCCACTGCCAGCCGTACCAGGTCGAGGACGTGGATTGGGCGTGGGCGGTCCTCGGGACGAGCATAGAGACGCTGAAGGGTGCACGAAAATGCGGTATTTGCGCGCCATCCGGGGGGTGGCGTACCCTCCTTGCATGCGTCCGCGTTGGGTGTTGCTCGCGGTGCCGCTGTTCGCGGTGGCGTGCGTCTGGGGGCGGGCGCGGGACTTCGTGCGCGATGACGGGTCCGGGGACGGAGGCGTCGAGCCTGTGGAGACGGACGAGACCGGGACGACGGACGACGACGACTCCAGCGAGGAAGAGATCGAAGACGCCGGGTTCGACGCGGACGACGGGGCGCCGCGCCGCTACGTCTTCGTGACCAGCAGCGACATCGAAGGGAGCCACCCCGACGGCATCAAGCACTTCGATGGCATCTGCAACGGGTTCGCCGAAGGCGTGGAGCTGCTGGAAGGCAAGAAGTTCGCCGCCTGGCTCAGCACCAAGAAGGAAGGCGCCTTGACGCACGTGAAGGCCGACAGCTGGACCGGGCGCTACGTGCTCGTCACCGGCGAGATCGTCGCGCTGACCTCGTCGGACCTGACGCACGACGTGCTCCCGAAACCAATCAACGTCGACGCCTACGGGAACGTCGTCACGGAGCCGGACCGCGTGTGGACCGGCACCAACGACGACGGCGGCCTCGCCATTCCCGACTGCGTCGACTGGACCAGCTCCACCGCCAAGGGCTGGACCGGAAAGACGACCGGCGCCTGGACCCACGCCGCGCAGACCAATTGCGCGGATACGGCCCTCCTCTATTGCTTCGAGGTCCCCTAGGCCACACGCTGATGAAGATGCAATGCGCCGGATGCGGTAAGGCCATCTCTCTCGACGACGCGCTGTGCTCGGGATGCGGGCGCTTCGTGATCGGAGACCTCCCGCCGCTGCAGGTCCGCCAGCGCGAGGTGCGGCGCGGCGTCGGGACGAAGGTCGGAATCGCGATCCTGATCGGGTTCGTCGGCTGGATGTTCGCGATGGGCACGGTGGGCGCCCGCGCAGAGTCGCAGGCGATGAAGCCACGCCAAGCGAAGTACGACTGCCTCGCGCTCCATCCCGTCGCGGAGAAGTGGGTCGTCGACCATGCGGGCGAGTGTCCGACCGTCGCTCGGCTCCGCGCGGAGAGGGAGATCTCGCCGGGGTCGAAGATCACCGACCCGTGGGGCCACGAGTACGAGATCGAGTGCGGCGAGTCGGACGAGGTCGTCGTCCGCAGCTTCGGACCCGACGGCCGCGCCGGTACTCACGACGACATCGTCGTCGGACCGCTGGAATGACCGCTGGAGTGACCGCGCCTCACTTGCCCTTGAGCTCCTTCGACGCGACGGCGCGGACGCGAGCGGCGAGGGCCATGCGATCGCGACTGATGCGCTGGGCGCGCTCGTTGGTGCACGCGCCCGGGCCCGCCGCGTAGTACGCGACCGGGTGATCGGTGCACGCGCGCATCGATTGACGGAGGATCGCCATGCCGGCGCGGATGCACTTCTGCGGATCGTCGTTGAGCGACTCGTCGCCGCCCGACGACGCATGGATCTGCATCGTGCAGAAGGAGCGAGGGTGCGCGATGCAGCGACCTTCCTTCGTCTTGTCCACACAGTCCCCCTGCACGCGCTCGCGGAGGGAGCCCTCTCGCCACGCCACTGCGACGACGAGCGCGATGGTCTTTTCACGACTCGAGTCCTCTACGAAGAGAGGACGCTCGTCCTCGACCACATGCGCGATGGCGTCCGCCATCGTCGGATGCGGATGCTCGGGATCGACGGCGTGAACGGCAGCGAGCGCGAAGTCGAGGAGGGCAGCCATTTGGGGTCGCCGCCGCGTTGCAGATCGCGCGCCGACGCGGCGACCGCGTGTGTGCATCGTGCACCGACCTGAAGCATGGGTGGCATGAGCGCTGCGTCAGTACGAACGAGGAGGATTCCATGGTCACGATGACGCTCTCGGACACCGACGCTTCGTTCCTCTACGACGAGATCGCACGCCGCGCGCGCGACATCGAGAACGAGCTCGTGCACACGGATGCGCGCGCGATGCAGCGCGATCTCGCGGCCGAGCTCGAGAGGCTGCAGAGCATCCAGCAGTCGCTCGGCGCCGCCGCGCACCGCACGAGCTGACGCACCGAACCGAGGCAGTTTGGAGAGGCGCGGCGGCCGCGTTATGGTCGCGGCCCGATGCTGCTCAGCCGCATGAAGGACGGCGCGCCCGAGGTCTTCGCCACCGTGCAGGGCGAAGGCACGAGCGCGGGCGTGCCGAGCGTCTTCGTGCGTCTTGCAGAGTGCAACCTTCGCTGCTCCTGGTGTGACACGAAGTACACCTGGGACTGGTCGAAGCACGACAAGGCCACGGAGACGATCGAGCTCACCGTCGACGACGTCGCGGCGCGCGCGATCGAGCTCGCGGGGGACGGCGTGCGGAACGTCGTCTTCACCGGCGGCGAGCCGCTCCTCCAGCAGGACGAGCTCGCCGCGCTCGGCGCGCGCCTCAAGGAGCGCGGCTTCCGCGTCGAGGTCGAGACGAACGGCACCGTCGTACCGGCGCCGGCGATGGCGGCGGTCGTCGATCAGTGGAACGTCTCACCGAAGCTCGCGAGCTCCGGCAACGCCGAGCGCGCGCGCCACCGTCCGACCGCGCTCGCGTGGTTCGCGTCCGTCCCGCACGCGACCTTCAAGATCGTCCAGACCGGCGCGGCCGATCTCGCCGAGACCGAGGAGCTCGTGCAGGCGCTCGGCGTGGGGCGCGATCGCGTCGTCCTGATGCCGGAGGGCACCGAGCCCGTCGCCCTCGCCGCGCGCTCACGCGAGCTCGCCGAGACCTGCCGCGCGCACGGCTACCGACTCGGGACGCGCCTCCACGTCTTCCTCTGGGGTCAAGAGCGCGGGCGTTGACGCGCCGTGCGCGGATCCTGACGGCACAGATTCGTCACGGAACGGTCGCGGCGAGGTCGCAGCGATCGGGTCGTATGCGTTTCCCAAATGCCACGAGGAAGCTTCGGCATCGCCGCGGCCGCGCTACTTTGGTGTGCCTCCGCGCGCGCGCAGGACGACGGGACCTCGCCGAAGCCCGAGCGTCCGGCCCCTCACCTCGGCGCCGACTCGCCCGCTCCGACGTACCCGCCGAACCCGGAGCACGAGCGGCGCTGGTACGACCGCCTCACGCTCCGCGGCTACACGCAGCTCCGCTACAACCGGCTCGGCGCGAGCAACTCGCGCCTCACGAACCGCCAGGGCGATCGCACGCTCGGCGACGACGGCGGCCTCTCGATCCGGCGCGCGCGCCTCATCTTCCAGGGCGACATCGCCTCCTTCCTCTCCGTCTACCTCCAGCCCGACTTCGCGAGCGTGATCGACGAGACGTTCCAGGTCGCGACGCTCCGCGACTGGTACGCCGACATCTTCCTCGATCCCGACGAGAAGCGCTTCCGCGTCCGCGTCGGTCAGTCGAAGGTGCCGTACGGCTGGGAGCTGATGCAGTCGAGCGGCAACCGGCTCCCGCTCGATCGCACCGACGGCATCAACAGCGCCTTCGTGAACGAGCGCGACCTCGGCGTGTTCCTCTACTTCGAGACCCCCGCCGTCCGCGGCCGCTTCCGCCACCTCGTCGAGAGCGGGCTCAAAGGGTCGGGCGACTTCGGCATGGTCGCGTTCGGCGTGATGAACGGGCAACCGATGAACACGCGCGAGAAGAACGACAACAAACACTTCGTCGCGCGCGTCACCTATCCGTTCGACGTCGGCTCGCAGACGCTGGAGCTCTCCGCCGCCGCCTACTCCGGGCTCGCCGTCGTCTCGCGCGACGAGGGGATCGCCGGCCGCGAGGAGGCGCAGGACTTCCGCGCCCTCGCCAGCTTCGTCTTGTACCCGAAGCCCCTCGGCTTCCAGGCCGAATACAACGCCGGCTACGGACCCGAGCTCGTCGGAAAGACGATCGAGAAGCGGCCGCTCGCCGGAGGCTACGCGATGACGATGTGGCGGCAGCCGGTCTCGTGGGGCGCCGTCACGCCGTACGTCCGCGTTCACCACTACGACGGCGGGAAGAAGTTCGAGACGAACGCGCCGCGCTACGACGTGAAGCAGCTCGACGCCGGCGTCGAGTGGCAGCTCTTCCGCTGGATCGAGCTCACGACCGAGCTCATGCTCGCCGACCGCACGACGAAGGGCGACCGGCAGACCGGGCACGTCCTCCGCCTGCAGCTCCAGTTCAACTACTGAGCGGCGGCGACCTTGGAGCGCTTCGAGCCGTAGAAGAAGTAGATCGCGAGGCCGATCGCGAGCCAGACGAAGAGGCGGAGCCAGTTCGGCCAGCCGAGGCCGAAGATCATCGAGCCGCAGAGGAGCGCGCCCGCCGACGACACGAACGGCACCGCCTTCACGCGGAACGGCCGCGGCAGGTCCGGCTCCTTCTTCCGCATGACCCAGACGCCGACGCTGACGAGGATGAACGCGAAGAGCGTCCCGATGCTCGTCATGTCGCCGACGATGTCGCCGGGGATGAACGCGGCGAAGAAGCCGACGAAGCCGAGGAAGAGGAGGTTCGACTTCCACGGCGTGTGGAACTTCGGGTGCAGCTCGGAGAAGAACGGCGGGACGAGGCCGTCGCGACTCATCGAGTAGAAGACGCGCGACTGCCCCATCAGCATGACGAGGATGACGGAGGAGAAGCCGCCCAGGATCGCGACGACGACGAGGTTCGAGAGCCACTTGTGGCCCGGCATCGCGCGCTCGATCGCCTGCGCGACGGACGCCTCGCTCCCGGTCGTGCGGAAGAACTCGACCGGCGCGAGCCCGGTGAGGACGTGCGCGAAGAGCACGTAGAGCACGGTGCAGACCGCGAGCGAGCCGAGGATGCCGATCGGCATGTCGCGCTTCGGGTTCCGCGCCTCCTGCGCCGCGGTCGACACCGCGTCGAAGCCGATGAACGCGAAGAACACGATCCCGGCCGCGCCGAGGATGCCCATCCCGCCGCCGAAGTCGTGGCTGAGGCCCCTCTCGTCGACGTAGGTCTGCGGCGGCGGGATGTACGGCGTGTGGTTCGCGGGATCGATGAAGCTCCAACCGAGCCCGATGATGAGGAGCACGATCGCGACCTTCACGATGACGATGATCGTGTTCACGACCGCGGACTCGCTGATGCCGCGCACGAGGAGGAGCGTGAGGATGACGACGATCGCGAACGCGGGGAGGTTGACCATGCCGTGCACGCCGGTCACGTGATCGACCTCGAACGGAGAGTGACAGAGGCCGTACGGGATCCGGAAGCCGAAGATCTCGAGCAGCTTGTTCAGGTACTCGCTCCACGCGATCGCGACCGTCGCCGCGCCGACCGCGTACTCGAGGACGAGGTCCCAGCCGATGATCCACGCGATGAGCTCGCCCATCGTCGCGTACGTGTACGTGTACGCGCTGCCGGCGATCGGCAGCATCGCGGCGAGCTCCGCGTAGCAGAGGCCGGCGAACGCGCAGCCGATCGCGGCGACGACGAAGCCGATCGTGACGGAGGGCCCTGCGCTCGTGGCGGCGGCGGCGGCGGTGCGGACGAAGAGGCCGGCGCCGATGATCGCGCCGACGCCGAGCGCGACGAGGGCGCCGGGGCCGAGCGTGCGCTTGAGGCCCTTGCCCTCGGCCTCCTTCGTGAGGTCGGAGATCGCCTTGCGGGTCCAGATGTGGCGCACGGCTACTTCGCGCTCATGAAGTGAGCGAAGGCGCCGACGTCTTCCTTCGAGCCGATGACGAGCGGAGTCCGCTGATGGAGCTCCTCCGGCGTGATGTCGAGGATGCGGTGGACGCCGTTCGTCGCGCCGCCGCCCGCCTGCTCGAAGAGGAACGCCATCGGGTTCGCTTCGTAGAGGAGGCGGAGCTTGCCCTTCGTGCTCTTCGAGTCCGCGGGGTACGCGAAGATGCCGCCCTTGATCAGCGTGCGGTGCGCGTCGGCGACGAGCGAGCCGACGTAGCGCGCGCCGTACGGCGTCTCGTAGCCGTTCACGTGCGCGGGGGGCGGACCGTTCGGATCGCCCTTCACCCAGCGGACCCAGTTCTGGAGCTCCGGCGTCCAGCGCGAGTAGTTGCTCTCGTTGATCGAGTAGCAGTTGCCGCGCGCGGGGCAGCGGATGTCGGGCTGGGAGAGGAAGAACTCGCCGATGTTCGGGTCGAGCGTGAAGCCGTGCACGCCGTGGCCGGTGGAGAGGACGAAGATGGTGGACGGCCCGTAGAGCACGTAGCCCGCCGCCGCGATCTCGCGGCCGGGGCGGAGCGCGTCGCGCACGTGCGGGACGGAGAGCGTGGGCTCCGGCCGCCGCAGGATCGCGAAGATGGTGCCGATGCCGACGTTCGTGTCGATGTTGCTCGAGCCGTCGAGCGGATCGAAGAGCGCGACGTATTTGCCGTGACCGGGCGCGGGCTGGAGGACCGCCTCGTCGATCTCTTCGCTCCCGATGACGCCGCAGTGGCCCGAGCGCGAGAGGATGTTGAGCATGACCTCGTTCGCGAACGCGTCGAGCTTCTGCACGCTCTCGCCCTGTACGTTGGTCTCCCCCGTGTAGCCGAGGAGGTCGGCGAGGCCCGCCGCGCGGACGCGCGAGTTGATGATGCGGATCGCGAGCGAGATGTGGTTGAGGAGCGACGTGAACTCCCCCGTCGCGCCGGGCGCGGCGTGCATGCCGTGGAGGACGTGCTCGCGGAGGGTCGTCCCGACGACGGCAGCCGGGCGCATGGAAGGGATGCTATCGGGCATGGCGGCCCAGGGTTTCCCACCAGCGCGCTGCGGCCGCAAGAGGCAAGGACGGGCGGCGCGTTGATCTGGTGTGGGGGTCGGATTAGTGTGCCGGGCATGGCCCTCACCGACCGCGTCAAGCAGATCATCTCCTGGTACGGCTCCGACAACCCGGGCGTTCGCGCGAACCTCGTGCGGATGATGAACCACGGCACCCTCGCGGGGACCGGGAAGCTCGTCATCCTCCCGGTCGATCAGGGCTTCGAGCACGGGCCGATGCGCTCGTTCCAACCGAACCCGGAGGGCTACGATCCCGAGTTCCACGTGCAGCTCGCGATCGACTCCGGCTGCAACGCGTACGCGGCGCCGCTCGGCGCGCTGGAGCTCGTCGCGGATCGGTACGCGGGTCAGATCCCGCTCATCTTGAAGCTGAACAACTCGGACACGATGGCGAAGATGGACCAGCCCATCAGCGCCGTGACGGGCTCGGTGAAGGACGCCGTCCGCATGGGCTGCGCCGCGATCGGCTACACGATTTACCCCGGCTCCGGTCAGCGCAACCGGATGTACGAGGACCTTCGCGAGCTCATCCTCGAGGCGAAGGACTACGGGCTCCCCACCGTGACGTGGGCCTACCCGCGCGGCGCGGGCATCTCGAAGGAAGGCGAGCAGGCGGCGGACATCACGGCGTACGCCGCTCAGGTCGCGGCGCAGCTCGGCTCACACGTGATCAAGATCAAGCCGCCGAAGGACCACATCGAGCAGGCGGAAGCGAAGAAAGTGTTCGAGAAGTACAACATCTCGACGAAGACGCTCGAGGACCGGGTCCGTCACTGCGTGCAGAGTGCATTCAATGGCAAGCGCATCATCATCTTCTCCGGCGGCGAGGCGAAGGAGACGAGCGCCCTCCTCGACGAGGTGAAGCAGCTCGCGAAGGGCGGCGCCTTCGGCAGCATCATGGGCCGCAACGCCTTCCAGCGCCCGAAGGCCGAAGCGATCAAGCTCCTGCAGGACGTGATGGCGATCTTCAAGACTTCTTCATAGTCAGGGGCTTCGCCCCCGACACCCCCACCCCGCGAACACGGCCCTCGCGCTGCGCGCTCGGGTTGCTTCGCAACCGCTGTGGCGGCCGCGTTCGCGGGGCCCCGGGGGGCGCCCCACGCGACGCGCGCACCTGCCAAAGCGGCCTTGTTTCGCAAACCGCCGGGGCGTGGCCCGTTGAGTCGCCGAAAGGGTGCCCGACGTTGAGAATCAGAGCGTGATGTCGGGCTGGCTCTTGGCGCGAAGGCGGGAGAAGCCGGGCATGGTTTTGGGCTCGTGGAAGAGGCCTTCGCGTAGGGTGAAGGGGGACACTTCCTCGATGGGAGACTTCATCGTGGGCGGGGGCGCGGTACGACGCGACGGGAGAAGCGCACGGAGGAGGGTCTTCGTTGCGAGGAGGCGTTCCTTGTTCATACTGCGTGGTTCCTTCGGGTTTCGAGGGGCGTTGGGTGAGCCCCCACAGTGCGACCGCGAGCGTGCGGGCGCACGTCCCAGGAACGGATGATGAGGCGATGAAGCTCTATGTCCTCGGTGTAGGCGACACGTTCAGCGAGAAGCACGTCACACACGCGCTCCTCCTGGAGCACGACGGCTTCCGCCTCGCGATCGATTGCCCGGACTCGTATCGCCGCGTGCTCCGGCAAGCGCGCGACCGCATCGATCGCGACGACGACAAGAAGACGCTCGACCTCTTCGCGATCGACGACGTGCTGATCACGCACGTGCACGGCGATCACATGAACGGGCTCGAAGGGGTCGGCTACTTCAAGCACTTCGCGCAGAAGAGGCCGCTGAACCTCCACACGATCGCGCCGGTGAAGGAGGGACTCTGGGAACGACGGCTCGCGCTGCCGATGGGACAGCTCCTGAACGGGAGCGAGCTGCGGAGGCTCGCGTTCGAGGACTACTTCGCGTGGAAGGACGTGTCGCTCGAGCGCGCGACGACGATCGGACCTTTTACCGTGCGCGCGCGGATCACCAAACATCACGTGCCGACGAGCGCGCTGTTCGTCGAGTGCGGCGGAGGGAGCGTCGGGATCTCGAGCGACACCGCGTTCGATCCGGAGCTCATCGCGTGGCTCGCGCGCGCGGACCTCGTCGTGCACGAAACGAACTACGGTCCCGCCCACACCGCGTACGCCGATCTGCTCGGGCTCGACGCGGCGGTGAAGGAGCGGATGCGGCTCATCCACTACCCCGACGAGCTCGATCCGGCCACGACCGAGATCCGCTGCCTCCGCGAGGGAGAGGTGATCACGGTCGCTTGAACGTGCACACGAGGTCGTCGTACGAGACGTCGCTGCCGGCGCGGCCGAAGTCCATCACCCCGAGCGCGATGCGCGCCTCCGCGGGGACGAAGCCGAGCGGCAGCGGCGCGGAGTAGACGATGCGATCGGCGTAGCGCAGGACGAGGTCCGTGAAGTCGTAGTCGACCTGCACCTTCGTCCAGACGCCGACCGGCGGCGCGTCCACGAAGGTCGTGGCGCCGGGGAGCGGGCAGCCGCAGCCGCCGTCGGCGAAGTTCACGTCGATGCGCGCCCAACCCTCCACCCGCTGCGCGATCGCGATCTTCACCTCGAAGTTCTCGACGCCGGGCGCGGTGCCGATGACCTGGAAGAAGTCGAGCGGGCTGTCGATGGTGCGCGTGGTGTTGGGACGGACCTGGAACGTGCACGAGAGCGACGCCGGCACGAAGCCGATCGCGCGCTCGAGGTAGGCGGTGGGGATCGCGCTGCCGCCCGTGCCGGTGACGACACGGAGCGCACGCGGCGGGGAGACGAAGAGCTCCGTGTCGTAGTCGACGGCGCCGTTCGCGGCGCGCACCGCCGTCCACGCCCCGCCGATGCCGCCCTCGTCGAAGTCGTCGCAGAAATCGCCGGCGCAGCGATCGGGCGCAGCGTCGGCCGGCGCCGCCGGCCCGGCGTCGGCGTCGGCGATGGCGATGGCGTCGGCGGGCGCGTCGGGCGGCGCGTCGGCGGGAGCCGCTACCGGCTCGGCGAACCCGTCGAGGTCGTTGAACAGCGTACAGGCGGTGAGGGCTGCAAGCGTGGCGCTTGCGACGATACGGCGTGGCGTCATTCAGGGCTTGCGTCGATCGCCCGGCGATAGCGCTCGCGACGGGCGACGTCGCGTAGGATCTCATACGCCTCTTCGAGGACGACGACGATCTTCTTCACGTCCTCGGCGAGGTCATGGAGTCGCGGCGACAGGATGCGCGTCGGCTCGAAGGCACGGCGGAGCTCGACGAAGGCGCGCTTGACCTCGTAGCTATTGGCGTCGCGCGGGATGCCGAGGAGCGAGAAGTAATCGCCCTCGTCCACGAGCTCGAGGCGCGCCCGGACCCGCGCGCGGATCGCCTCGTCGTCGAGCGCCACCGACGACGAGGCCGCGAGCTCGCGTTCGCTCGGCGCGGGCGCCACGCGCGCCGGCTCCACTTGAGGCATGACGTCGAGCACGCCGAGGAGCGAGAGCGCATGGACGACGGACACGACGTCGGCCTCGGGCGAGCGCGCGAGGAGGTCGGCGACGCTGCCGCCGCGCGCGCGGTTGACGAGCTCGATCTCCGCGGGCGGGAGCGCGCACTCGGAGAGGAGGACCGCCTTCGGTCCGTCGCCGATGCGCGCGCCTTCTCCGCCGAGCGACGCGATCGCCTCCTCGCTCGACACCGCGCGCCGCACGAGCTCGACGAAGACCTCGCACCCGGTCGACGCGCCGAACACGCTCGGCTCGGAGCGGAGGCGCCCCGGCGGCTCGGCCTCGAGCTGCGCGGTGCCGCCCGCGGAGCGGAGCACGAGCGTCGCGAGCCACTCCGCGTGGGCGCGCAACGCGGCCCAGAGCTGGTCCTGCCCGAGCCAGCCGTGCGCGACGAGCGCCGCGCCGGCGTGGCGGCCATACGGCGGGATCTTCCCGGCGAGGCGATCGACCTCGTCGCGCGGGAGATCGCCGCGCGCGCCGAGGAAGCAGACGAGCGACTCCTTGTCGGCGCCGGAGGCCGCGGTCACGAGGTCGCCTTCGCGGAGCACGATGCGACGGACGACACGCTCGTGCTCGAAGCACAGAGAGCCGCTCGCGCGCCGTGCGATCGCCTCGCCGACGAAGCGGCGCGCCTCGACCGCGCGGAGGAGCACGACGCCGGCGCTCGACTGCTGCGGCGGCGCCTCGCTCCCGGCGCGCGCGGGGAGCGAGCTCGGACCGACGACGTCGACGTTGGAGATCGTGACGCCGTCGACGGACCTCGGCGGCTCGGGCGGCAACGGCGAGAGCCGCGGCGGCGGCGGAGGCGGCGGCACCGGCTCGGACGCGCGCCGTGACGGCGGGATCATCTCGCGCGTGGGGTGATCGACGCTGGTCGGATGGCTCGAGCCGGGGCGCCCGGGGTTCGTCGAGATCGGACGTCCGGGGCTCGTCGAGATCGAACGGTCCGGGCCCGACGAGGTCGGGCGATCGGGGCCCGACGAGATCGGACGGTCCGGGCCCGACGAGGTAGGACGGCCCGGGTTGGTCGAGATCGGGCGCGGGTTGGTCGAGATCGGACGTGGGTTGGTCGAGATCGGACGCTGGCCCGTCGCGGTCGTGTGCTTCGAACCGCCCGCGGTGGTGGGCTTCGCGCCGTGCGTGCCGGTGCCTTCGCGCTCGCCGTGTCCCGTGTGCGCGCGCGGCTCGTCGGGCTCGTCCTCGTCCGCTTCGATCGGCTCGTCGAGCGACGCGAGCACGTCGGCGGGGAGGACGCTCTCGATCTCCTCCTCCGGCGACGGAACGCCCGGCGGCTCGGCCACCTGCGCGGCGGCGTCCGCGCGCGCCTCGGCCTCGGCGAGGAGCTGTTGCAGCTCGTTCGACACCGCGCCGAACGACGCGAGCGAGCGCGGCGGCGAGTCGACGAGGTCCGCGAGCGACGGCACGCTCATCGGGAGCGGCGGACCCGGCGTGCGAAGGCCGGGCGCAGGGAGCGAGGGATTGCTGCGCGGCTCGGGCGGGACCGAGCCGGTGCGCGCCGGCATCGACGGCGGCGGCGTCGACGGACGGATCTCGGGACGGTGCACCGGCCCCCCGGTCAGCGCTTCGAGGCGGCGCACGACCGCGCCGATGTCGATCGGTCGCAGGAAGAACGCGCTGCCGCCGCTCGCGAGCGCGTCGTCCGCGTTTTTCACGATACCGCCGCCAGCGCCGAAAAACACGAAGTCGATCGCGCCCGAGCCGGGGAGCTTGCGCACGCGCGCGAGCTCGTCGAGCGCGCCGAGCGCGTCGACGTCGGCGATGATGACCTGCGGGCGCTGGACCTGGGTGCGGGAGAGGAGGAGCGAGAGCGCGACGTCGACGACGGCGTAGCCCGCGGCCCGCAGCGTATCGGCGACGTGCGACGCCTCGGCCGCCTCGTCGGTGACGAACACCGTGGGCGTACGCGGGATCGACGGTGCGCTCGGCTCCTCGGCCATCCCCCTTCATTCCCCCTTCGGCGGTTCTTCCTCTGGCGCGGGTGCGCGCGAGAGCGCGTTCGCGATCTTCGGCAAGAGGCCCGAGAAGTACACGAGCCCGAGGATGAACGCGATGAGCATCATCTCGCCGCGCGTCAGGTCGAAGCTCACCGTTCCTATTTACCACGTGCTCTCATGGCCTTCGTGGTCTACGTGCGAACCGGTAGCGACACCGTCTCGCGCACACCCGCGGACCTCGCGGCGGCGAGCGGCGGGCCCGATCGCATCGAGGCCGAGACGGAGGTCTCCCTCCGCGAAGAAGGCCCATTTTTCCCCGTCGCCCACGCGATCCGCGAGAGCGGCGCGCTCCGCGACGAGCTCGCCGGCGCGATCCCGATCCCGAGCCTCGCCGGCTATCGGCGCCTCCGCCTCGTCCTCGCCGCGCTCGCGGCGCCGCCCGCGCTCGCGTTGCTCGAGCTCGATCGGGAGCTCGCGTTCGCCGGAAAAGTGGGCCCCGGGCGCGTCGCCGCCGACCTGCTCACGGTCGCGTGGATCGTCTTCGAGCTGACGCGCCCCACCCCGCGCATGCCGCGCGTGGCCGCGACCTGCACCGCCGCCCTCGCCCTGCGCTGGCTCATCGTGGCCACGCACGCGTGCGGGCGCGGCGTGCATCCGCTCGTCTGGGCGTCGGCCACGTGCGCGGTCCTCGCGACCGGCATCTTCCTCGTGCGCGTGCCGCCGCGCGCGCGGGTGGTCCTCGAGCTCATGGGAAAGCTCGGCGTCACGCGCTCGCAGCTCTTCGCCGCGACAACGCGCCGCGAGCCACCGGGCGCGCTCGTCGCAGTTGCGGTCGCGTGCGCGGCGGGGCTGCCCGCGCTCCTCCACCTCGTGCGCGCGATCGGCGCGAGCTTCCTCGTACAGTGCCTCGCCTTCATCGGTTTCGCCGCCCTCGCCCCCGCCGCCGCGCGCCGCTTCGCCGACCCCGCGGCCGCGGCTGCGCGTCGCTTCGACGAGCCGCGCGCGAGCGTGGCGCCGGCGCGGATTCTCTTTGCCGTCGCGATCGGGCTCACGATCGCCGCCGCGACCGTCACCGCGGGGCGGCTCTTCTTCGACGCGAGCGCGGACCTCGCGCAGTGCGTGAACCGGCTCGACGCGGAGGCGCGGCTCGCGCGCGCGACCGAAGCGGCGGAGCTCGCGCGCGCGGTGGCACGCGTCCGCGCGTCGGTCCCGCTCTTCCTCATGACGGCGGCGGTCTTTCCGTTCGCGGAGGAGCGCATCTACCGCGGGCTCCTGCAGGACACGCTCGTCCGCAAATACGGCGACGCGTACGGCGTCTTCGCCGCGTCGCTCGCGTTCGGCGTCGCGCACCTCGGCGTCTACGAGGTCGCGCTCTACCAGACCGTGCTCCTCGGCATCGGCTTCGGCTTCGCGTACCTCGAAGGCGGGCTCCTCGCCGCGTTCTTCGTCCACGCGACGTGGAACCTCCTCCAGATCGGATGATGCTGCTCGGTCGCGACGAGGAGCGCGCCGCGCTCGCGGCGACGACCGCGCGGCTCGTCACGCTCTGGGGGCCCGGCGGCGCGGGGAAGACGACGCTCGCGCGCGCGGAGGCGGAGCGGCTGCGGGAGGAGGGAGCGACGGTGGTGTGGGTCGACCTCGCGAGCGCGCGGACGCGCGGCGACGTCGCGACCGCCCTCGCCGCCGCGCTCGGCCTCGACGCCGCCGCGGCCGCGGCCGACGACGTGCTCCGCGCCGCCGCCGCGTCGGGCGCGTCGTTCGTCGCCGACAACGCGGAGCAGGTCGACCGCGAAGGCCGCGCGCTCCTCGTCGCGCTCGCCGCGTCGCAGCGTGTGCTCGTCACGTCGCGTGACGCGCTCGGCGCCGCGGGCGAGGAGGCGCTCGAGGTGCGCCCGCTCGACGAGGCGTCGGCGATTGCGCTCTACATGCGTCTCACGAACGGCGCGGAGGACGACGTGGTGCGCGCGATCGTGCGGCGCCTCGATGCGCTGCCGCTCGCGCTCGAGCTCGCGGCCGCGCGGGCGCCGCTCCTCGGCAACGCGGAGCTCCTCGCGCGGCTCGATCGCAAGCTCGACGTGCTGAAGGATCGCGAGAAGAACCCGCGGCACGCGACGCTGCGCGCGGCGATCGCGTGGTCGTGGGACCTCCTCGCGGAGTCGGAGCGGAGCGCGCTGGTGGTGTGCGCGCAGTTCGCGGCGCCGTTCGACGCGGCCCTCGCCGAGACCGCCGCCGGCGACGACGCGCTCGACGACCTCGACGCGCTGCGGAGGCGCGCGCTCCTCCACGTCGACGCGGAGCACCGGCTGTTCCTCCTCGAGTCGGTCCGCGACTTCGCGCGCGAGCACACGACGACGCTCGACCGCTGGGCGGAGGCAGTGCTCGCGCGCGCCGAGCCGCTCGCCCTGCAGGTCCGCCGCGGCGAGCGGATCGATCCCGAGCTCGAGCGCCGCCGCCCCGACCTGCAGCGCATCTTCGACGCGCGCACGCTCACGCCCGCGACGCGCCTCCGCGCCTTCCTCGCCCTCGCCGCCACCGGCCACGACGCGCTCCCGATCGACATCGACGCGAGCCTCGCATCGGCCCCAACCCTCACACCACTGACCAACGCCGTGCTCGACAACGCACGCGCCCCCGAAGGCACAAGCCGCAGCCGCGACGCCGACGACAGGCGCGCACGCGCAGAGGGCCCGAGCCGCAGGAGCGACGCCAGCGATGCCGCAAGCCACGACGCCGGCGACGTGCATGCTCATGCTCGCGACGCCGGAGGCGCACGTCCGGGGCGCGGGGACGGCACCGCCACGATCGACCGCGGACGCGAGGCTGTCGGCGTGAACGCGCTCGGTGTTCGCGTCGCGGTCGCGGTTGCGCTTGCACTTCGCGCGACGGGGCGGCTCGCGGATGCGGACGCCATCGCCGCAGCGGCGCTCCGTACGATCGAGCAAGGCGAAGCGCCGGACGCGCGGAGCGACGCCAGCGGCACGGCGCGGACGACCTCGCCGCACGAGGCCGGCGATGCCCTGCGTGTCGCTGGCGTCGTCGCGCGGTCGCGCGGCGGCACCGAGGAGGCCGGCGATGTCCTGCGCGTCGCTGGTGTCATCGCGCGGTCGCGCGGCGATACCGAGCGCGCGAGCGCGCTGCTCGAGCGTGCGCTCGCGGCGTATCGCGCCGTCGGTGAAGATGCGTTCGCGGGGATCACGCTCGGCGAGCTCGGCGTCGCGACGCAGAGCGACGAGCGCCTCGCCGAAGGGATCGCCGTCCTCGTCGCGACGAAGAGCCTCCGCGCGGAGGGCCTCTTCCGCTCTCACCTCGCGGTGACCACGCACCGTCGCGGCGAGCCGCGCGCGGCGCTGTCGCTCCACGAGGCCGCGCTCGCGATCCATCGCCGGGTCGGGAGCCGCCGGCTCGAAGGCGCGGAGGTGCTCCATCGCGGCTTCGTCCTCCACGAGCTCGGCGAGCTCGCGGCGCGCGCGTCGATCGAAGAAGCCCGCCGCCTCCTCGCGCTCGCCGGCGCACGCGGCCTCGAGTCGTTCGCGAACGTGCTCCTCGCGCGACTCCTCATCGACGAAGCCAACGACCAAGCCAAGAACGCAGCCAACGACCGAGCCACGAACGCAGCCAACGACCAGGCCGCGAACGCAACCAACCACGTCGTCGAAGCGCGTATCGCGCTCGCGGAGGCTGCGCGGATCGCGCCGCCGGGCTGGCCGCGGCTCGAGGCGACGCGCCTCCTCGTGAGCGGGCACCTCGCGTTCACGCTCGGCGATCGCGCCGGCGCCGCCGCCGCATACGACGCCTCGCTCGCTGCGTCGCGCGACGTCGAGGTCGGCTTCGAGGCGCTGACGCCGGCCTATCGCGCGCTCGCGACCGGCGAAGCCGCCCCTCCCACGCCGTCGTTCAAGAACCCGCACCTCGCGATCGCGTTCGCGCTCCTGACCGGCGCCGCGCAGAGCGCACCGCCCGAGGCCGCCCGCGCGTCGAGCGAGGTCCGCCGCGCGCTCGCCTTCACCGCCGCGAAGCGCGCGCTCGTCGTCACCGCGACGTCCATCCTCCTCCCCGACGGCCCGACGATCGACCTCTCCCGCCGCAAGAACCTCCGCCTCATCGCGCAGTCCCTCGCGCGCGCCGGCTCCACTCCCGTCGACCCCGACACGCTGATCGCCGCCGGCTGGCCGGGCGAGCGGATGCGGGCCGATGCCGCGACGAAGCGACTCCACACCGCGATCTGGACGCTGCGAAAGCTCGGCCTCGAAGGGATCCTCCTCTCGTCCGAGGCCGGATACTGGCTCGATCCGGCCCTCGCCATCGAGCTGCGCGAATGATCGCGCAAGCGCCCTTTGAGCGCCTTTGAGTGGCTCGAGGTCCGGGCCGGTGCCAGAGCGTGGGTCGCGATGACGAAGCGACTCCTCTCTGCCCTCCTCGCCCTCCCCTTCCTCGCCGCCGCGTGCGCCGCGCCGACCGACGACGCCGCCACCGCCCAGGACGAGGCCAGCGAGACCGCCGGCGCCTGCGAAGCGCTCTCCCCGCGCACGACGCCGCTCGAGCTCTTCGTGCAGCCCGACGTCGGCGCCGCGCCGTTCGAGCAGATCATCGGCCGCGCCACGACCTCGATCGACGTGATGGTCTACCAGATGGGCTTCGGTCCCGTCCTCGACGGCCTCATCGCGAAGGCGCGCGCCGGCGTGCACGTGCGCGTCATCCTCGACCTCGCGCAGGAGCGCGTGAACAAGAAGTACAAGGAGAAGCTCGAAGAGGCCGGCGCGACGGTGATCTGGAGCGATCCGCGGTTCACCTTCATGCACGCGAAGGTGATCATGGTCGACGGACGCGAGGCGCTCCTCTCGACCGGGAACTACCACCAGAGCTACATGATGCGGGAGCGCAACTTCGCGGTCCTCGATCGCGACGCCGACGACCTCGCCTCGCTGAAGGAGATCTTCGAGGCCGACTTCGCGCGGCAGACGCCCGACGTCTCGTGCACGCGCCTCGTCGTCGCGCCGGTCAACGCGCGCGCGCGCCTCCTCGAGCTCATTCGCTCGGCGCGCACCTCGATCGAGGTCGAGTCGATGCAGCTCGGCGATCGCGACGTGCGGAGCGCCCTCGTCGAGCGCAAGACGGCCGGCGTCGACGTCCGCGTCCTCCTCGCCGACCCGAGCTGGATCGACGCGAACGCGGGGGCGGCCGAGTTCCTTCACCAGCACGGGATCACGCCGCGCTGGTACCCGCACGTCCACGTGAAGACGATCATGGTCGACGGCCGCGCCGCGTACGTCGGCTCCGTCAACATCAGCTGGAACTCGATCGATCGGAACCGCGAGATCGGCGTCGTCGCGACGGAGCCCGCGAACCTCGCCGCCGCGCGCGCCACCTTCGAGCACGACTGGGCGGCCGCGACGCCGTTCTGAGCGCGCCCCTACTTCACGATCTCTTCCGGGATCTTCAGCGTGTCCCACGCCGGGGAGTGGTTGTCCTCGTTCTCCGGCTGGTTCCAGAGGTAGAGCGCGGCGTACGTCGTGACGTTCGCGCCGTCGACGACGATCGGCGTGACGTAGAGGCGCGCGCCGAAGCGGATGTCGCCGTAGTTGCGAGCGGAGGAGAACACGAGGAAGTAGTACTTCTTGCCGCTCGCGTCGGTGCCGACGTCGGGCGACCACTTCGGCCACGCGTTGTAGACGCCGGGGCTCTTCGCGCCCGAGCACTGCGGCGGATCGTTCGCCGCGAGGCGCGTGGCGGTGCCGCCGCCGGACGGGATGACGTAGAGCTCCGCGTCGGGATCGCTGCTGCTGCTCTTCGTCGTCTGCGGCGCGCGATCGAACGCGATCATCGTGTCGTCGGGCGAGAACGACGGATAGAACTGGCGCGAGCCCGCGACGTTCGCGCCGGCGAGCTCGGTCGCGGCGCCGCCTTTCCTGTCCGTCCACGGCACGGTGAAGAGCTGGCCGCTGATGACGATGTTGCCGGCGGTGTTCGTCGTGTCGGTCGACACGTAGACGATCCTCGTGCCGTCGTTGCTCACGTTCGGCGCGGCGGCCCGGCGCGGATCGCCGGTGCGCGTGAACACGTCCCAGCCGGTGCCCTTCGCGTTGGAGATGGCCTCGAGGTCGGTCCAGATCATCTCGAACGGATCGGCGACGTTCTCGCCGTTGCGGAACATCGTCACGACGACGCGATCGCCGTCCTTGAAGTGCGCCTTCGAGAACGACGGCACCGACTGGTGCTCGCGCTGGAGCATCGCGCGCGCGGTCGCGGTGAGGTACGGCGGCGTCCCCACCCCGCCGTCGACGAGGCCGAACGCGATCGCCTGCGGCCCGTCGCCTTCGGGGACGGAGCGCGTCGTCGTCACCGCGTACACGCCGTCGGGCGTCGACGTGTGACACCCGACGCAGCGGACCTGCCCCGCGGGTTGGTTCGGGATCTGGCTCGGCGCGAGCACGTTCCGCACCGTCTCGTCGCCGACGCGGAAGCCCTTGAGGATGGGATCGTAGTTGCCAGTGCCGCCGCCGATCTTCGCGGTCGACCAGTAGACGATGGTCCCCGGCGCGTCGACGGGCGCGATCATGAGCGGCCCCGACGATCCCGCCGCCGCGTCCTCCAGCTTCCCGTTCACGAGCCTGCCGCCGCGGACGCTCATCGTGAGCGTGGTGCCGGCGACGCGCGTGCGGATCGTGTTCCACATCTCGCGCGGCATCGTCCACGACGGGTTCGCGGTGTAGACGACGAGGTCGTTCGCCTGGACGTCGGAGTGGACGCGGAGCTCGAAGAGGTCCTGCGATCCGCCGGCGTCGAGGATGGTGCCGCCGCCGGCGAGCGCGTTCGCCGCGATCCACTTGAAGCGCGGGCGCAGCCAGTTGCGCGGCAGCATCGAGCCGACCTCGGGCTCGAGGAGACACGGCCCCCCCGCGGTCGCGAACGTGGCGCCGGCGAAGATGGCGGCGGAGTCGGGCGGCGCGCCGGGATCGATGATCGGCTCGGCGGGAAAATCGGTCGGCGCGGCGTCCGGGCTCGGCGTGAACCCGGTCGGCACGGGCGGCGGCGACGTGTCGACCGTGCTCCCGGAGTCTTCGGGGAACGTCGACGTCACCTCGTCTCCGCACCCCGCCGCGACGGCGGCGACGGTGCATCCACCGAACAAAGCGAACAAGAGGAAGGAAAGAGCGCTCCTCATCCCTGACCGATAGCCGTGCTGCGCACCTGTGGAAAGTTCCGCGTACCTCGCGCCTGGTCGGGGCCGAGGGGCGAGGCTATCTGGCAGCAACCTCTCGGGTAATCGTGGGGGCGAGCCCTCCCGAGGATCGATCGCGCCCTGGATCACTTTTTCTGAAGTCCATGCCGCCGCGCCCGCGCACGGATCGAAATCGCTCCATCGACTGTTACGCGGGCGAGACGAATCGCTGGTTTGCCGCGCCATACACCCCGCCCAACTGCGCAACATCTCGCCGGCGGGGCGCGGCAAAGGATTTGCGATACGGGAAGTCACCGTGAAGAAGCCCCGCAGCAAGACCATCCGTGCCGCCAAGCGCCTCTCGCGCGGGTGGATGAACGACTTGGCGGACCTCGCGGCAGAGTCGCGGGGCGACGGAGGCATGGGCCTACAGCGCCTCCTCTCCACCGCAAAGTTCGACGAACGCCCCCGCCTCTCGATGGTCAAGCACGCGGCCTGAACGGACGCTCCCTCCTCATCTCGCTCATCCCTCGGCGCCTCCTGGCGCCGTTTTCGTTTTGGGGACGTGATCCGGATCCCGCCCACCGGTACCGCGAGCGCGTTCGCCCTACGAGACGACGTTGTCCGACGAGCGCAACGACGCGGAAAGGCGCGTGGCGTTCTCCGTGCAGTGGGGCGCGCATGCTCACCGTTCGCTCCTCGTCGTGGGTTTCATTGGCCGCTCTGCTCGTCGGGTGCACGAGCGCTGACGTCTCCGATCGCGCGCCTGCGGGCGAAGATCCTCTCGAGGCTCCGGCGACGAAGCCGGCGAGCGGCGGCGACACCGCGCCGAGCAGCGGGGCAGCCGACGAGGGGCCGAAGGGACCGCTCCGCGTGGCGGTGGTCGAGGGCGCGCGTGACGGGATCCCCGTGCTCTTCCACGACGCCGAGGGCGTCGTGATCGGTCAGACGAAGACCGACGCCGAAGGGATCGCGATCGCGCCGGACGAGCTCGCGCCCGCGCAGGTCTCGGCGCTGCTCGGAGACGGGGAGCATCACCTCACCGTGTCGTGGGTCGGTGTCGCGCGCGGCGACGTGCTCCGCGTCAAGAACCTCGCCCGGCCCACGTCGGGCGAAGGATCGTTCCAGTTGACGCCGCCAGGAGACGTGCCCGGCGCCGAATACTACGCGGCGGCGGACGGACGGTGCTTCGGCGGACCGCCCCTCTACAGCTCGAACGGCACAGCACCGCTCTCTTACTATTCGTGCTGGAGTGACAAGAACGCTGCGATCGTGAGGGCAGCGAACACGAACGACGGCGTCGTCGCGTTCTCGTTCGTGAAGGGCCTCCCCTCGCCGACGACGCACGGAGTGCCGGTGAAGCTCGAGACGTGGGTGACGCCCGCGAAGCTCGTGCTCGACACGGTGAGCGTGCCGGACGGAATGAACGCGTTCACGACGATGCGTCAGGACATCGACGGCGTCCTCCATCCGACGGACGGCCAGTCCGTGCGCAACGCGGACGGCACCTACGGCACGATGCGCGAGTTCTTGGTGCCGCCCGGGCTCGCCGAACGCTACGTCGGGAGGAGCGACGCATCCCGGCAAGATCCGGATGGCGGGCACCGGAACGTGCTCTCGATCGAACGAGCCCTCGTCGACGCTTCGAGCGGATCGACGATCGACTTCGCGCGCGCGCTCCCGGAGATCACCTCGGTCACCTCGAACGGCGAGGACCCGAAGCGCCCCGCGCTCTCGTGGGCGAGCGTCGCGCCGATCGCCGACGCCGACGGCGGCGTGATCTCGTTCGGCTGGGGCACGTCGTCGTTTTCGGTCGGAGGTCCGATGGGCTACTCACCCGACAGCGGCGCGTGGCGCGTGTACGTCCCGCCCGGCTCCGCGAGCGTGAAGCTTCCGATCCTCCCCGCGGAGTACGCGGCGTGGCTCCCGCTCGAGGGGACGATGCGCGGCAGCGTGCGCTTCGACGCGATCGACGATTTCGACGGATACGCCGCGTATCGGCAGGCGATCGGGGGAGAGAGCTCCTGGATCGGCGACCAGAACTGGCTCGTCTCGCCCGGCACGATCACGCCGAAGCAGGGCGACGTGCGTTCCTCCAGCAGGACCTTCTGAGTCCTCGCGGCGACACCCGCCGAGCGGTCTACTCTGTCGGACGTGCGACCCGAGGTCTTCGCGGTGACGGACACGGTCACGTGCATTCGCCGGCCGTCCTACTTCACGTGCTCGTACGTCGTTCGATCGGAGCACGGCGTCCTGCTCGTCGACGCGGGGATGAAGTCGGACGGCTCGGACGTCCTCGTCGCGCTCGAGGGCCTCGGCCTCGAGCCTTCGAGCGTGCGCGCGATCTTCATCACGCACTGGCACAACGATCACGCCGCCGGCGCGGGCGAGCTCGCGGAGCGCTCGGGCGCGCGCGTCGTGTGCCTCGGGCCGGAGGCTCCCTACCTCCGGCGCGACACCGCGACCGGCGGCGTGCTCGGCTGGTTGTCCGACGCGGTGCCGGAGGTGGGGCCGTTCGTCCTCGCGAAGGGGCTCCTCGGCTCCGCGCCGATGCGCGCCGTCACGCCGACCGACATCATGAGCGACGGCGACGATCTGTTCGGGCTCCGCGTCATCGCCACGCCGGGACACACGGAGGGGCACGCCGCCTACTACTGGGAGGAGGCGGGGATGCTCTTCGCCGGCGACGCGCTCGCCTTCATCGACGGCGAGCTGCGCTTCATGGCGCGCTCCGTCACCCCCGATCTCGCCGCCGCGCGCGCGTCGATGCTGCGCGTCCTCGAGCTCCCGTTCCGCTACGTGTGCCCCGGCCACCGCGAGCCCGGCCCGGTGGACGACGACGAGCGCGCGCGCTTCGCCCGCGTCGTCGCCGCGGGGAGCTGGCCGTTCCTCGGCTAGAGGCCTAGCGCTCGTCTTTGCGGAGGCGGCGGCGCTGGGTGCGGGGGAGCTTGCCTTCGAGGGGCTGGCGCTGCGCGGTCGGCATCATGTGGAAGCGGCTCGGGGCGCGGCTCGCTTGCTCGGCGACCTTCACCTTGTCGCGCGTGACCTCGATGAAGCGCTGCTGCGAGCGGAGGAGCGGCGCGTTCGGCTTCGGCTGCACGCGCGAATAGGTCCCGTTCGCCTCGAGCGTCCACGCCTTCACGTTGTCGGAGAACTGCACGTTCAGGATCTCGATCAGGCGCGCGCGGATGTTCGGGTCGTCGATCGGGACCATCACCTCGACGCGGCGATGGAAGTTGCGCGGCATCCAGTCGGCGCTCGCGATGTAGACCTCGTCCTTGCCCGCGTTCGAGAAATGGAAGATGCGGCCGTGCTCGAGGTAGCGATCGATGATGGCGCGGACCTCGATGTTGTCGCTCACGCCCGGGACGCCGGGGCGGAGACAGCAGATGCCGCGGATCATGAGCGAGATGAGGACACCCGCCTGCGACGCGCGGTAGAGCGCCTCGATGACGTCCTCGTCCACGAGCGCGTTCATCTTCGCGACGATGCGCGACGGACGGCCCTGGCGCGCGTTCTCCGTCTCGCGCGCGATGAGGCCGAGGGTGGCCTCGTGGAGGCCGAGCGGCGCGACGATGAGCGAGTTCCACTTCGCCGGCGCGCTGTAGCCGGTGAGCAGGTTGAAGAGCGAGGACGCGTCGGCGCCGAGGGAGGGGCGCGCGGTCAGGAGACCGACGTCGGTGTAGTGACGCGCGGTGCCGGGGTTGTAGTTGCCGGTTGCAAAGTGCACGTATCGGCGGAGCGAGCCGCGCTCGCGGCGGATGATGAGGAGGCACTTCGCGTGCGTCTTGAGGCCGAGGAGGCCGTAGACGACGTGGACGCCGCTCTGCTCGAGCGTGCGCGCCCACTGGATGTTCGACTCCTCGTCGAAGCGCGCCTTCAGCTCGACGATCGCGGTGACCTGCTTGCCCGTCTCGGCCGCGCGCGCGAGCGCCTTCACGATCGGAGAGTCGCCGCCGGCGCGGTACAGCGTCTGCTTGATCGCGAGGACGTCCGGGTCCTCCGCCGCGCGCGTGATGAGCTCGACGATCGGATCGAACGACTCGTACGGGAGGTGGAGGAGGATGTCGCTCTCGCGGATCGCGGCGAAGATGTCCTCCGCGTCGCGGAGCGGCGGGACGACCTGCGGGTGGTACGGCTCGTCGCGGAGGTCGCGGCGCTCCTCGCGCGGCACCCAGCCCATGAGGTCGGAGACGTTGAGGAGCGCCGAGCGATAGACGTCGCGCTCGGGATCGAGCTTGAGCGCCTTCACGAGCTTCTGGAGCGAGTTCGGGGTCGGCTCGCCCGCGACCTCGAGGCGGACCGCCGCGCCGCGCTCGCGGCGGCGGAGCTCCTGCTGGATCGTCTGGAGGAGGTCCTGCGCCTCCTCCTCGTCGATCTCGAGGTCGAAGTTGCGCGTGACGCGGAAGGTGTACACGCCCTTCAGCTTCACGCCCGGGAAGATCGTGCCGACGTGGCGCGCGATGAGGTCCTCGAGCAGGACGAAGGAGTGCTTCGCGAACCCGGGCTCTTGCTTCGGCTGCTGCACCTCGAGGAGGCGCGGCAGCATCATCGGCACCTGCACGACGCCGAAGCCGGGCTCGAGCTCGCCCTCGCGCGAGAACATGACGCCGAGGTTCAAGCTCTTGTTGCGGACGTGCGGGAACGGGTGGCCCGGGTCGATCGCGATCGGCGTGAGGATCGGGAAGACCTCGTTGTGGAACCGCTCGTCGAGCGCGGCGAGCGCGTCCGGCGGCAGGCTGTCGGGCTTCATCAGCACGAACGAGCCGTCGGACGCGAGCTGCGGGAGGAGGCCGCCCATCAGCGACGCCATCTGCTGCGCGATGAGCTCGTGCACGCGCGCGGAGATCTTCACGAGCTGCTCGTGGGCGGTGAGGCCGTCGGCCGCGAGCTCGCCGACCTCGCCCGTGAGCTGCTGCTTCAGGCCCGCGACGCGGACCATGAAGAACTCGTCGAGGTTCGAGGCGGCGATGGCGTGGAACTTGAGGCGCTCGAGGAGCGGCACCGCCTCGTTGTCGGCCTCGGCGAGGACGCGCGCGTTGAACTCGATCCACGACAGCTCGCGGTTGAGGTAGAGCGCGGGCGCGCGCAGGTCCGGCGTCTCGGCGGGCGTGACGGAGGTGGCCGCGACGTGCGGCCCCGACACGCGCTCCGCGGGCGCGGGCGGCACGACCGAGACCGGAGGGGCCGGCGGGGTCGACGCCTGAGGGGTCGGCGACGAGGTCGGCGGCAGGTCCGGGACGGACGTAGGCATGCGTCCGCTAGTCTAGCCCGATCGGAGCGGCTCCGGCTGTGACGGTTGCGCGACGAAACGTCACTGCAAGAGGTCGTCGCGGACCCAGACCTCGGAGGGGTAACCGCCTCGATTCGTGTACTTTTCACGCATGAACGACGCCGCGCGCGGGCAGTGCGCGTCGAAGTCGAGGTGCGCGTTCGTGTTGCTCATGAGCGGGGAGAGGCTGACGAGCACGAACGCGGCGGGCGGGTCCTGCGTGATGCGCGCGAGGAGGTCGGCGGCGTGGCGGTCGCGCATCGCGCGGATGACCGCCGCTTGCTCGCGGGTGGGGCGCACCGCGCCTTCTTCCCATCCCCCCGCCGCCGCGGCGTCGACGTTCAGGTCGTACGCGTAGATGTACGGCGTCGCGCTGAGCCTCCGCGCGAGGAAGAGGAGATACGGGTCCATCGCGTAGGTCTGGACGCGATCGGTCGGCTTCGTGGAGCTCGCGACCGCCGCCGCGGCGACGCGCATCTGATGAGGGAAGTAGTCGATGCGATCGAACCAGCGCAGGCGCTCGGCGCTCTCGAGCGCGGCGGTCGTGCGCGCTCCCGGCGACGGCGCGGGCGGATACGGCGCGGCGCGCCCCAACACCGCGGCGTGGATGCCGATCGCGCCGGCGCCCGCGAGCGCGAGGAGCGGGACGCGCCGGCGCAGCGCCGCCGCGGCGACGATCCACGCGAACGTCGTGCCGGCCGTGATCGGGTGAAAGTGGTAGGGGAAGCCCTTCGCCTGGACGAGCATCGAGACGAGCGCGAGGACCGGCATCAGCGCGATCGGGAGCGCGCGCGTCGGCAAGACGCGTCGCGCGATGAGCGCGCTCGTGCCGAGCGACGTGAGCACGGCGAGCACGGCGATCGACTTGTAGCCGGGCATGGAGAGGATCGCGCCTGCCGGCCGCGGCCAGATGAAGCGGTACATCGCGGGCACGTCGACGAACGTGATGTGCGCCCACGCGCGGACGTCGCCGCACGCGAGCAAGAAGAGGAAGGGCACGAGGAGCCCCGCCGCGCCGCCGAGCGCGAAGAGCACGAAGCGCCGCCGCCGGTCCTCGCCGAGCACGATCGCGAGCACCTCGGCGACGGTGAAGAGCGCGAAGGTCGGCTTGCCGAGCCACGGCAAGAACGACGCGGCGCCGGCGAGCACGACCATCGCCGCGCCGCGACGCGACCGCACCTCGTCGGCGGCGAAGAAGAGCGCGATCGACACGAGCGCGAACCAATCGAGGAAGCTCTCGCGCTGCGCGGTGTCCCAGAAGCCGAACGAGAGGTACTGCGCCGAGAGCGCCACCCACGCCGCGAGGCCCCAGAGCGCGCGCTCTCCGCGGCGCGCCTTCGCGGCGACGAGCGCGCCCGCGACGACGAACGAGGCGCCGGTCACGGTGAGATCGAGCACGCGGAACCGATGCTCGTCCTCGCCGCCGAGCCACTGGAAGAAGACGTGCACCATCGTGATGACGGGGCCGTTCACGTCGCGCACGTCGCGGTAGAGCACGTCGCCCTGCCGGACCGCCCACGCGATGTACTGAAAGATGCCTTGATCGCGCCC
Organism: Labilithrix sp.; assembly: GCA_019637155.1. Lineage (NCBI taxonomy): Bacteria > Pseudomonadati > Myxococcota > Polyangiales > Labilitrichaceae > Labilithrix > Labilithrix sp. The sequence goes on from JAHBWE010000028.1 coordinate 61,181, forward strand.
GAGCGTCGTCCACGACGCCCGCCACGTCGCGTCGATCACCCACCACAGCGCGGGCAGAACGACCCCGAACGGTACGAAGATCTGCGCGCGACGACCCATCTCAGAACCGCGGACCCTACCATGCAAAGTGCATTGCTCGTGCCACGACCCGATGGGTGTAGCCCTCGGCTCGTCCTGAACAGCTTGACTTGGATGCGGGGTCGGCGACGCTAGGGGGCCAACCCATGAACGAACCCGTCCGACGGTTGCCGTTGCCGGATCGCGCCCAAAGAGCACGTGAGTTTGCAGAGGCGCTCAGCGCAGCCAAGGGGAAGCACCTCCTCATTGCGCTGCGCGGGCACCCCGATCCCGACGGCATCGCGTCGGCGCTCGCGCAGGCGCACATCGCCCAGCGCGTCGGCGTCGCGAAGACGACGATCAGCTACTGCCACGAGCTGTCGCACCGCGAGAACCGCGCGCTCGTGAAGCTGCTGAACGTCGAGATGAAGAAGATGCGCAACGTCGTCGACCTCGCGGAGCCGGCGGACTTCATCGCCCTCGTCGACGCGCACGACGTCGACCCCGACATGGTCGGCGTCGATCAGATCGAGACGCTCACGATCGTCGATCACCACCGCGCGCACGCGCCGCCGCGCGCGCGCTTCATCGACATGCGCAACGACGTCGGCGCGACCGCGACGATCTTCGTCGAGTACCTGCAAGAGCTCTTCCCGCTCTCGGCCGAGAGCGACGACGACCGCCGCGTCGCGACCGCGCTCATGCACGGCCTCGCGACCGACACGGACGACTTCTCGCTCGCGCGCACGACCGACTTCCGCGCCGCGGCGCAGCTCGCCGAGATCTGCGATCGCGATCTCCTCCAGGACCTCTCGCGTCGCCTCATCGCGCCGTCGGCGATGGACGTCATCGCGCGCGCGCTCGCGGCGCTCGTCGTCCGCCGCAACTTCGCGATGTCCGGCGTCGGCTTCGTCTCGGAGAGCGAGCGGGACACGATCGCGCAGGCGGCCGACTTCTTGATCCGCCGCGAGGACATCGACACCGTCGTCGTCTACGGCATCGTCGGCGATCGCTTCATCGAGGGCTCGCTCCGCACGCACTCGCCGAGCGTCGATCCCGCGCTGTGGATCGAGCAGGCGTTCGGCCACGACGAGCGCGGCAAGGCCTACGGCGGCGGGCGTCGCGACAAGGGCGGCTTCCGGATCCCGATCGGCTTCCTCGGCCGCGCGACCGATCGCGCGCAGCTCTGGGCGCTCGTCGAGCACGCCGCGCGGCAGGCGCTCCTCAAGCAGCTCGGCGAGGAGGGCCCGCTCGGCGCGGCCGCCGCGCACGCGCCGCTCCCGGCCACGCGAACCCCCGAGTAGTGCGGATCGCCTTCGTCGGCCTCCCCCTCGCGGCGCTCTTGCTCGCGAAGGATGGCCACACGATCGCGTGGGCGGGGATCTGCCGGAGGGACGCGCCCGGCACGCGGCGGCTCCGGCGGCTGCTCGGCGACGGCGTCGTGCACGTCGTGCCCGACCTCGCGCGCGCCGCCGACGCGATCGCGGCCGCGAAGCCGGACCTCGTCGTGAGCTGGTTCTGGACGAAGAAGGTGCCGCGCGCGGTGCGACGGCTCGCGCGCTTCGGGGCGATCGGCGTGCATCCTTCGCTCTTGCCGCGTCACCGCGGACCGGATCCGACGTTCTGGGCGATCGACGCCGGCGACGAGGTGACCGGCGTCACGGCGCACGTGCTCGAAGACGACTACGACACCGGCGCGATGCTGGGGCGGCGATCGCTGCGGATCGATCCGGCGTGGAGCGCGTGGACGCTCGCGAAGAAGCTCGATCGTCCTTCGCTCGCGCTCCTGCGTGAGGTCGTGGGCGCCTACGCGCGCGGCGAGCCGCCGGCGGCGGAGGCGCAGGACGAGGCCGCGGCGACGCCTGCGCCGACGCCGGACGACGACGTCCTCGAGCTGCGATGGACCGAGCCGGCGGCGGCGATCGTGCGGCGCGTGCGCGCGGCGAGCCCATGGCCCGGCGCGTTCACCGCGATCGGCGACGAGGTGCTCACGATCACACGCGCCCGCGTGACGACGAACGTGCCGCGCGCCCTCGAGCCGGGCGAAGCGTTCGTGCGAGACGGCGTCGCGATCGTGCGCGCGGCCGACGCGGGAGTGGAGCTCCTCGGCGCGCGCCTCGACGAGGAGGAGGAGCTCGACGCCGAGACGATCGCCGACCTCGTCGGCGCTTCCTCTTAGGCGCAGGGGCGCGGCGCTTCCTCTTAGGCGCAGGGGCGCGCGGGCGCTTCCCCTCGGTGCGGGGGCGCGCGGGCGCTTCCTCTCAGGGGCGGGGGCGCACGGGCGCTTCCTCTTAGTGCGGGGGCGCGCGGGCGCTTCCTCTCAGGGGCGGGGGCGCGCGAAGAACGCGCGGGCGCCGGCGAGCTGGAAGCCGGCGCGACGTGCGTTGCGCTCGCTCGACGTGCCCGGGCCGGTCATCACGCACGCGAGGTCGCTCCCGCGTTCGTGGGCCGCCGCGAGCCGCACGTTCATCAGCGCCTGCTGGAGGCCGCGGCCGCGGTGGTCGGGGCGGACGGCGCCGCCGAAGAGGATCGTGAGGCCGTGGCTCGACTCGGAGCAGCCGACGCCGACGATCTCGCCGCGGGCGCGCGCGACGAAGGTGTCGTTCGTCGGCATCGTGAGATGCATCATCGTCCTACCAACCGCGATTTCGGAAGGCTCGCGCTCGGGCGAAAAGCAGCGGTCGTTGTGGACCGCCGCCGCGCGCACCGCGCTCGCGTCGGTGCGGTCGAGCCGCTCGATCGTGATCCCGGCCGGCGGCGGCGTGCGCGCGACGTCGCGGACGGAGAGCGCGAGGACGTGCGTGAAGAAGCGGAGCTGGAAGCCGCGCGCGGCGACCGCATCGAGGACGGGGGCGGGGGCGTACGACGACGTCTCGAGCTTCGTGTCTTCGCCGCGCGCATCGAAGAACGCGATCGCGCGGTCGACGTGCTCGGGCGCGAGGCCGAAGCCGGTGACGCGGTTCGAGTACGCGCCGTGGCCCGCGAACGCGGCGGCGCACTCGTCTCCGAAGCGCAGCGTCTCGTCGGCGAGGGCGAGCGTCAGCTGCAGGTGTTTCGCCTCGAAGCGGCGTGCGACGGCGGCGAAGTCCACGGCGCAACCATAACCACGCGCCTCGGAATGCAATCCCGCGCCACCACTTTTCTTCAGATGCCTCCTCTTCAGATGCCTCCTCTTCTTCAGATGCCTCGGCCGAGGAGGGCGAGCGGCAACACGAAGGCGACGTTCGCGTCGCTCGGATCGTCTTTGCGGATCGTGAGCTGGTTGTGGACGTCGCGCACGCCGAGCACACCCTCGGCGACCTCCTCCGCGATCCGCTTCGAGCGGCGATCGGTGACGGTGCCGGTCAGCGTGACCTCGCCGGCGTGCACCGTCACGTCGATGTCCGTCGCGTCGAGGTCGCCGCGGTACGTGAGCGCGTCGTTCACGTCCTCGAGGATGCGCGCGTCGGCGCGGACCGCGTTCTTCGGCGCCTTGCCGGCGTGGAGGAGCTCGAGGGCGCCGCCCTTCAGACGCTGCCAGAAGCTGTCGCGCCGTCGATCGTGATCGAGGTGCGCGAAGTAGGGATCCTCTTTCGGCGAGGTGTAGTTCAGCCACGGCCACGCCTCGCGCTCGTGGAGGGTGGGACCGTTCTCGTCGTGCTCCTGGCGGTCGTGCTCGTCATGCCTGAAGTCGCGGTGGTACGCGTAGCTGCCGTCCTCGGGGTGGAGCGCGGGACCGCGCCCGTAGCCTTCCTCGTCGATGCGGCTGTTGCGCGTGTAGAGGTCGCGCTGGTTCCAGTGCGAGACGCCGATCGCCCACGGGCTCTGGTTGATCGAGCGCAGCCTCTCGATCTCGCGGATCCGATCGCGCCGCTCGACATCGGGATCGTGCTCGATGCGGGGGGTTGCATAGCGCTCGCGCTCGGTCCGGTCACTCCAACTCATCGGGTCCTCCACCCCCATACGTTGCGAACCACGTGCCGTCGCGCGATCCGCGTGGGGTAGGAGCGCGCGATGCACTCTCGACGCTTTCGAGAGGCACGGAAGCGCCTCGATCGTCGCAGGATCGAGCGCGGCACCTTGTCCCGGGGCACGGGGCAGCTTCCTTGGTTCGGCGCGGGACGGTCGCGTACCATCGTTCGGGCGAGGTCACCTGGTGAGCGATCCGATCACGATGTCGAAGTCTGCCCGCGAGTCGCTCTCACGCGGGCTGAACGCGCTCCAGGCCGATCCGAGCGTGCCGAGCCATCTCGTCGAGCTCGCGGCGCCGATCGCGCAGGCGATGGGCGCGCTGCACCAGCTCGAGAAGACGAGCCAGCTCGCGCCGCACGCGGAGGTCGCGCTCAACCACGTCCGCGGCGCGCTCGCGCAGCTCCAGGCGGCGCCGCCCAACCACCCCGCGGTGACGAACGCGCTCGACAACGTCGCGAAGTCGCTCACGGTGGTGCACGCGCTGAGCCGCATGGCGACAGGCGCAGCCCCGCTCGTCCCCGGCGGCGCCGCAGCCCCGGCAGCGAAGCCGGCAGAGCCCGCAAACTCACCACCCGCACCTGCCGTTGGTCCCGGCCGCACGCTGGCGCCGAACCCACCGCCCGCCGCCGGCCAACCCGCATTCGGCGGGGCCGGACCGGCCCCGAAGCCAGCTCCAGGCCTCGCCGCAAGTGGCCCGACGCCGGGAGGCGGCCCGACGCAGAATCCGGCGCTCGGCGCAGGCGCAGGGGGCGGACTCGGCGCGGGTGCGGGGGCCGGCGCGGCGCTGAATCCGGGGTTCGGCGCAGGTCCGGCCGCGGGCGGCGGGCTCGGCGCGGGCGGCGCGGCCGCGGGTGCGGGGGCCGGCGCGGCGCTGAATCCGGGGCTCGGCGCAGGTTCGAGCCCGGCGCAGAATCTGGCTCCGGGCCTCGGCGCGGGCGCGGGCGCGGCGCTGAATCCAACTCCGGGCCTTGGCGCGGGTCCGGGCGCAGCGCTGAATCCGGGTTTTGGCGCCAATCCGGGGACACCGCAGAATCCGGCTGTTCCGGCGGGGTCGCCGGACTTCTCTGCGCATGCGCCGACGGTGGCGGCGCAGCCGGGGGCCACGCTGAACGCGCCGCTCCGGCCGCCCCCCGGGTTCGCCTCGACCGCGCCGGTCGGCGCGCAGGTCCCGCAGCCCCAGCAGCGCCCCGGCTCGCAGCCGAGCTTCTCGCAGCCACAAGCCGCTCACGCTCCCGGTGCCGCACCCCATGGAGCTCATGCGGCTCATGCTCACGCGGCTCACGCACCTCATGCGCCTGCTCCGGCGCCTGCGAATCCAATGGTCGCGCGCGACCCGTTCGCCGCGGCAGGGCCGAAACCGGCGACGCCGAGCATGCCGGTCCCGGCGCCGCCCGCGGCGGGCAACATGCAGCTCATCCCGGCGGACCTCGGCGCGCACAGCCCGACGAATTTCTACAAGGGACTCTCGGGCAACGACATCATCGACCACGGCGGCCTCTTCGTGTCGACGTACGTGCCGCCGAAGATCGGCACTCCTGTCCGTCTCAAGGTCTCGCTTCCCGGCGGCTACGAGTTCGAGGCGAACGCGGTGGTGAAGTGGACGCGCGAGCAAGGAGGCGATGCACCGCCGGGCTTCGGCGCGCGCTTCACCGCCATCACGAACGAAGCGCGCCAGCTCATCTACCGCTACGTCCGCAACCGCGAGCCGCTCTTCTACGACGACCTCTGATCCCGACGCGCTCACCGAGCGTCATCGTCCGCCTCGTCGCTTCAGATTCGTCGGTTCATTCGCCTCGTCGCTTCAGCTTCGTCGGTTTCATCTGCCTCGTCTGTGGAGTGACTGAGGAGTGACTGAGGACGTCCTGTGGGGACGGTGTGAAGAAGCTGGGCGGATGTCGCGACGACGTTGCGCACGGCGAGGCGACGGCGAACGTCGGGCCCCACTTCCGCGAGATCACGCGCGCGTCCACGTGCGGCAAGCCACGTGTCCCCGCGCGCGTCCGTGTGGCGTCGGAGGAGCTCGCGCAGGCGCTGCGGCGCGAGCTCGGCGACGAGACCGAGATCGTGTGCGCGCCGACGCCCGAGCTCGACGAGGTCTTCGCGTCGCTCATCGAGCATCTCGACAACGCGCCCGACGACGACGCCGAGGACGCCACGTACCTCACCGCGGGCCTGACCCCGGACGTGATCGCGCGGCTCTTCCGCGCCGCGGCGACGGTCTATCGCGCGCAGCCCTGGCGGCTCCTGCCGAACGACGACGCGCGGATCGCGGTGACGATCGCGGCGCTCGACGTCCGCGACGCGCGCCTCTCGGTGATCGGTCAGATGGGCGAGAGCCACGGCCTCGTGCTCTTTCCGAGCCAGGCCTCGTACGAGCGCTTCCTCGACGCGACCGACGACGCGTTCGCCGGTGGCGCGCCTCCGCAGCTTCCACCGCACGTGACCCTCAACTTCATCGGCCGCGACGAGCTCGAGAAGGAGCTGCAAGCCGAGATCGTCGCGCACCGATGGAGCATCGCGGGCCCGCGCGCGTATCCGCTCCCTCTCGTCGTCGACGACGACGGGATCGCGCGCCCGCCCGCCGCGCGCGAGGTCGCGGTCCTCGAGGCGCTCTCGCTCGCGGTCAGCAAGCTGCTCGAGATCGAGGCCGTCGGGGTCGCGGACGCGTTCATCGGCGCCGAGTCGATCGTCGAGACGTTCGAGGTCGAGTCGTCGCTCGGACCGGTGAACGTCGAGCTCACGATACCTCCTCCCGGGAGCGGGCTCGAACGCAACCCCTACGCCGTGGAGCTCGACATCCACGCTCACGTCACCGCGATCGAGGACGAAGACGACGAGACCGCCGCCGAGATCGAGGACGTGCTCGTCGAGCGGTTCGCGCGCTCGCCCGAGGCCGAGCCGCTCGACGACGACGCGCCGGTCTGGGTCGCGCGTCTGCTCGATCTGGCGCGGTCGTATCACGGCGTCGCGGTGACCGAGCTGTCGCCGGACGTCTTCGAGGAGATCGTGTTCGAAGATCTGCCGCGGAAGGTGAGCTGCGAGCCGGACGTCGCGCCGGAGGTCGTCGCGACGCTGCGCGCCTTCGTCGCCTACCTGACGCGCGAGCATGGCCTCGCGAAGGTCGCGGGCTGCGCGTCCGTCCTCGGCGACGGCGCGGAGGTCAAGCTTCGCAAGCGCCTCTCCGACCCACGCTACTTCGGGATGACGAAGTCGATCTTCATGGGCGCAAGGGCCGCGGGCGTCGACCTCGCGAACGAGTCCGACGTGACCGCCTTCATGACGGAGATAATGAGCGAAAAGGTCGCTCGGATGGCGTACCCGAGCGCCCCGCTCGGCCTCCCCGACGCGCCCGCCCCACGCCCTTCTCCGGAGTCACGCGCGAAGAAGAAGAAGCGCAAGGCGCAGCGCGCGAGCCGCCGCAAGAGCCGCCACTGAGCCCACACGCGCCGTCCTCGCGGCGCGCCAGGGCCGCGCCACGGCTCGACTTCAGGCGCAACAGCAGTCGCCACGGAGCCGGGCGCGGCCAGCGGCTCCGGACGCGGCGAACGGCGCGGCCGCACAGCGACGGCTCCGGACGCGCGGCCTCACCGCCACCTGCAACCCGGGCGGCGCGGGGCGCGGAACGATCGCGAGGCGACGACTCCAGACGCGGCCACGGTCGCGCGGGACGATCGGCGCGGCGAACGGCTCCGGCCGCGGTCCTCGGCGCGGCGAACGTAGAGCAGCTGCGGAGCCGTCGCACGGCGCGCCTTGCCGTCATCACGATCGCGAGCGGCTGCTGAATCACGAAATCGTCCGGGCAAACATTGACACCATTTACTGTCACAGTTATAACAGTTCCACTTCACGGCAGGACACTTTCCACTGCATGGCAGGCGGGAGAGGTGCGCGTGCCGTCGACGGAGGAAACCAATGATGCAGTTCGAGTCCGAGGCGGCGCGCCTCGAGAGCTTTGGGCGTTCCATCGACGCCATCCGGAAGGACGTGGAGGCGCGCGTCGGCGCGGCGGACCTCGCGCGCGTGCGGTGGCTGCGGCGGCTGTCGCGCGGGCTCGAGATCGCCGGGCGTGGGGCGATTCACTTCTCGTTCGAGCCGATCGGGTTCGGGGCCGGCGTCGTGATGCTCTGGCTCCACAAGCAGCTCGAGGCGACCGAGATCGGGCACACCGCGCTGCACGGCGCGTACGACCGCTTCGGCAGGGACACCGGGTTTCACTCGGCGTCGTTCGGGTGGCGCGTGCCGATCGACGAGGCGTCGTGGCGGCATGGGCACAACGTGCGTCATCACGGGAACACCAACGTCGCGGGCAAGGACCCGGACGTTCACTTCGGACCGATCCGGCTCACGGAGCACACGCCGTGGAACCCGTTCCATCGGTTCCAGGTGCCCTTCGCGCTCCTCGTGCTGTTCCCGACGTTCACGTTCATGATGAACCTCCACTTCACCGGCGTGAACGACGCGTGGGCGAACAACGGACGCGGCGGCATGGACTTCCTCGAGGACCGCTCGCTCCGATCGCGCCTCCACGCGCACGGCCGCGCGCTGCGGAAATACGTGCCGTACTACGCCTACGAGTACGGCCTCTTCCCCGCCCTCGCCGGGCCGTTCTGGTGGAAGGTGCTGCTCGGCAACTGGCTCGCCGAGACGATGCGCGACGTCTACTCGGCGGCGACGATCTTCTGCGGCCACGTCGGACCCGACACCGCCGCCTACCCGGAAGGCGACAAGGCGGCGAGCCGCGGCGCGTGGTACGCGCGGCAAGTCGAGGCGACGAACGACTTCGAGGTCGGCCCCACGTTGAGCGTGCTCTGTGGCGGGCTCGACCGCCAGATCGAGCATCACCTGTTCCCCAAGCTCGCGCCCGAACGGCTCCGCGAGATCGCCCCTGCGGTGCGCCGCGCGTGCGAAGAGCACGGCGTCGCGTACCGCACCGACACGTGGCCCGCGACGTTGAAGAAGGCCTTCGCGCACCTCCGAACGCTCTCGCTCCGCGAAGCGATGGTGGAGATGGCATGAGCGGCGAAGGCGTCGTGCAAGCCGCGCTCGACCTGGCGATGGGTGTGCTACTCCCGGAGCTCGAGATGGGCGACGGAGAGGCAGACCTGACGATCGACGACCTCGCGGCGCGCTCGCAGGTCCCGAGCCGCACGATCCGCTTCTACCAATCGAAGGGCGTGTTGCCGAAGCCCGAGATGAAGGGGCGCGTCGCGTACTACGGGCAGAAGCACGTCGAGCGGCTCGAGCTCATCGCTTCGCTCCAGGATCGCGGGCTCCGCATCGAGGCGATCCGCGAGCTCGTCCTCCGGATCGATCGCGGCGAGGTCGACATCGGCGAGTGGCTCGGGCTCGAGGCGCAGCTGCAGCAGCCATGGGACGACGATCAGCCGCGCACGGTGACGGAGGAGGAGCTCTACGAGCTCTCCGGCCGCAAGCGGGTCGGGCTCCTCAACGACCTCGTTCGCGGGAAGCTCGTCGAGCGACGCGGCAACGTGCTCTTCGTGCCGAGCCCGGCGCTGCTCGCGATCGCGACGCGGCTCGAGGGCGCCGGCCTCGACCTCGACGTCGTCATGAAGGCGCGCACGATCCTCGAGAAGCACATCGGCCGCGCGGCGAAGGAGCTCACCGAGCTCGCGGTCGACCGCGCCGGCGCCGCCGACGAGCTCGATCCCGCGAAGACGGTCGAGCACCTCCGACCGCTCGCGATGGAGGGCGTGCGCGTCCTCTTCGCGCACGCGATGCAGAACGAGCTCCGCGAGATCGCGCGCTCGCCGAAGGTCGCCAAGGTCAGCGCCCGCAGAGCGCGCGCGGATCGTCGGTCATGACGCCGTCGGCGCCCATGCCGAAGAGGCGCTGCGCCTCGGCCGGGTCGTCGATCGTCCAGAAGTCGACGCGGAGCCCGACGATGTGGAACCGATCGATCGCGGCCTGGCTCGCGAACTGAACGCCGTACGCACGCCGCGGCACCTGCGCGGCGTGCCCGCTCGGCCGCATCCACTTGAGCGCCGCGCGCGGCACGAACATCAGCCTCGCGACCTCGTTCGGCGAGAGCCCGGTCTCGCCCGCGTACCCGAGCGCACGCGCACGCGCGAGGTTCCGCCCCGAGAAGCTCGCGATGCGCACGCGCCCCTCCGCCTTCTGCGCGCGGATCGCGCGGAGGAGCGCCGGGATCATGTCCGGCGACGTCTGCTTCGCGTCGACGTTGAAGAGGATCCCCGGAAACGCCTCGAGCGCCTCTTCGAGGAGCGGCATGCGATAGACGACACCCGGCGCGAACACGCCGGCGCGACGCGGCGTGAAGCGCGCGCCCATGTCCCAGCGCCGCACCTCGGACCAGCTCGCGTCGGCGATCGCGCGCGCGACGCCTGCCGCGCGTTCGCCGGTGGCGTCATGCGAGAGCACGACACGACCGTCCCGCGTCATGTGCGCGTCGGTCTCGATCGCATCGGCCCCGAGCGACAACGCGAGCGCAAACGACTCGAGCGTATTCTCCGGCAACTCGAAGCTCGCGCCACGATGCGCGTAGATCATCGACGCATCCTAATCGACCCCCGCGGCGAGGGAGGACGCGGTGTGGCCAGGACGCGCGACCGCAGGCGGGACGCCACGAGCGACGCGCGGGCACGGACGAGCGACCCGCGGCGGGAGGTGCGAGCGATGCGCGGGCGGGCGGGACGCGCGAGCGGACGAGCGACCGACGCGCGGCGGGACGCGCGAGCGATGCGCGAACGACGCGCGAGCAGAACGCGCGAACAACGCGTGGGCGGGACACGCGACCGACGGCCGGGACGCGCGAACGACGCGCCAGCGGGACGCGCGAGCGATGCGCGAACAAACGCGCGGGCGGGACGCGCGAGCGATGTGCGGGCGGGACGCGCGGGCGGGACGCGCGAGCGATGTGCGGGCGGGATGCGCAACCGACGCGCCAGCGGGACGCGCAACCGACGCGCGGGCACGGGCGAGCGACCGACGCGCGGGAGGATGGGATGCGCGGGAGGATGGGACACGCAAACCCAGCGGGACGCGCGAGCGACGTGACGCGGGATGCGCAACCGACGCGCCGGCGGGACGCGAGCGATGCGGGCAGGACGCGCGACCGACCGACGCGCGGACACGAGCGACCGACGCGCGGGCGCGCGACCGACGCGCGAACCCAGCGGGACGCGAGCCGACGCGCGAGCGCGCGACCGACGCGCGAGCGCGCGACCGACGCGCGAGCGCGCGACCGACGCGCGAGCGCGCGACCGACGAGCGCGGCCTGCGCAACGGGACGAGCGGCCAACGCGCGGGATGCGCGAGCGGGACGCGCGGCCGACGCGCGGCAGGACGCTCGAGCGATGTGCGGGACGAGCGGCCGCGCCGGCGGCGGGACGCGCGAGCGATGCGCGGCCGGCCGAAGGAGCTGCGTCGCTCCGGCGCGGGCCGATCCGCGACGGCGCGGATCGACTGCAAGCTGCCCTAGGGCGTGGAGGCGGTGTGCCGCGCACGCGGCGCAGCACTAATAGTAATGTAATATCATGCAAATAGAAGCACTCGCCGCGGCGCGAGAGCGGCGGTGCGCCTTAATTCGGACGGCGAATGGTGGTTGAGACTCGACTCCCCCACATTCACGGAGCAGGGAGGTGCCGTGCATACACTGCGCACCTTATCTCTTATCACCTTTACACTGGGGCTCGCGGCGGCTTGTGCGACTGGGGCGGATGAGGCGGGGGCGGATGCGTCCGAGCTCTCGGCTGTCCATCAGGCGCAGATCGCGACGCGGGTCTACCGGAAGCTCGTCGGGCGTGATCCGACCGCGGCCGAGATCCGCGCGCTCCGCGAGGCGACCCTCGACGAGATGGTCGACCACGTGCTCGCGTCGGAGGACTACGCGCGGAATGGGTTCTTCTCGTTCCAGCGTGACCGGCTCCTCCTCCATCGCGACGGGGACGACAACTGGCGGAGACGATCGCTCGGCGACTACTGCGCGCTGAAGCTCGATCTCGAAGACGTCGCGCGCGCCGACCAGGACGGCGCCGGCTACTACGAGATCCTCCGCTACCGCGATCGCTGGCTCTCGATCACCGACGCGAGCCTCGGGATCCCTGTCGCGTGCCTCGCCGAGAAGGTCGGCCCCCTCAAGAAGGCGATGAACCTCCCCGGCGGAGCCGCGACCGCGACGCCGACCGCGCAGACCTGCGCGAGCCGGCTCAACTCGCGCGCCGCCTTCAAGACCGCGCTCGGCGCGCTCCCGACGAGCGCGAACGAGCAGCCGATGCTGACCACCGCGCCCGCCCGCACGCTCCTCGCCGACCTCCTGAAAGAGCGAGCCTTCAAGCCCGCGAGCGGCGCCGGCCCCGCCGTGGAGCTCGCGGACGACGCGTCGGGCCGCCCCGCGCTCCGCGTCCCGAACGGCGTCGCGAACGATCGCTGCGACACGCTCGATGCGCTCGCGCCGAGCGGAGCCGCGAGCCCCACGACCCCCGCGACCCCCACGATCCCCGTCGGCACCGCCGCGCTCGCGTTCCTCAAGGTCCGCGTTCCCGAGGTGACCGAGGGCGTCCACGGCAGCATGTACTGGCTGTCGCGCCACGGCTCGACGCAGAAGAACCGCGATCTCCACCGCGCGCGGATGGTGTTCTTCTCGTATCTCTGCACCGAGATCAGCCCCGCGATGGCGGCCGTCGGCGGCGGCGAGCCCGTCCACATCCCCGAGCTCGTGCCGTACTTCGATCCGGCCGACGAGCACGTGAACTCGTCCGCCAACTGTTACAACTGCCACACTCAGGTCCAGCCGATCGCGAACTACTTCGGCGAGCTCACGAAGGGCACCGACTACACCGCGACCGCGACCCCGACCTTCTTCAGCAACTACCACCGCGGCGACGGCTTCCGCCGGCCCGGCGGCCTCTGGAAGGGCGACGCGTTCCACCCCGACGGCGCAGGCGCGTTCGGGATGGGCGGCCTCGCCGACCTCCTCTCGAACCTCCCCGCCGCCCACGAGTGCATCGCGCGGAACGCGTGGGGATCGCTCGTCGGCTCCGGCTATCCGCTGACCGACCGCGAACGCAGCGCCGCCGTCGCCGCCTTCAAGGGCGACGGCACGTTCCGCTTCTCGAGCCTCCTCCGCCACCTCGCCGTCGAGAGCCCGCGCGGGAAGGCCTTCTTCGAGGGCGGCGAGAACGCGCTCGCGCAGGTGCAACCGCCGGCGTCCCCCGACTGCCGCGACGTCGCGTCGGTGCCCGACGACGCCGCCGACGCGCACAAGACGCTCCTCGTCGGCTCGTGCGCCGGATGCCACAGCGGCTCCGGGAGCCGCGCCTTCTTCGACCGCGTGATCGAGGGCGGCGTCTCGACCTCGGTCTTCAACCCGGAGCGACAGGTCGGGCCCGACCTCCGCTACAAGCACCTCGCCGAGTTCTACGACAACGCTTACTGCAAAGTCTGGTCGGACCAGATGCCGATCGGCGGATGGAGCTCGCCGGACGCGACCCCCGCCGACGCGATGAAGAAGAAGGCGCTCTGCTTCCTCGGCGGCAAGCGCAACGAGGCCGCGCGCGCGAGCGACGACCCGCAGATCCGCGCCCTCGACGCGCGACCTTGCGCCGGTCAGGACGGCCCGCCGAACCGCGACCCCCACCCTATTCAGCCCGATTGACGATGAGACTCCACTTCCTTCTCTGCCTTCCACTGACACTGACACTGACACTACTGAGCGTGGCCTGCGCCGAGCGGCCTGCCGGCGAGCCGACCGGCTCCGCCGCGAGCGAGCTCGCCGGCGACAGCCCGCGGAGCGCGCGGCGCGTGCGGCTCGAGCGGCTCGCGTCGGTCGACGCGCTCGCGCGCCTCTATCTCGGACACGGCCTGAAACGTGACGAGCTCCTCGCGCTCGACGCGACGAGCGAAGAAGGCGTGATCGCCGCCCTGAAGGCGCGGCCCGACTTCCGCCAGCAATACGCGACGCGGCTCGGGACCTTCGGCGCGACGGAGGGCAAGGGCGCGAGCTCCAACGTCGTCGACCCGCGCGCTCCGATCGCGGACGTGTTTGGCGAGCCCAAAGACGCCGAGCGCTTCGCCCGGTGGCTCGTCTGGACGCTCGCCCCCGCCGCCGCCGACGACGTGCTCGCGAAGCACGACGCGGTGCTCGGACAGATGACCTACGACGAGCTCCTCGACGCCGTCCGGGCCGGCGCGGCCGCGCGGAGGGGATCATGAAGCGCGTCCTCGGAGCGCTCGCGATCGCGGTCGTCGTGGCGTGCGGCGCCGCCCCCGAAGGCGACGCGAGCGACACCTCCGGCATGACGACGGGCCCCGCCGCGATCCACCCCGGCTGGTTCAAGACGCCGGAGGCGATCGTCGAGACGATGACCCGGACGTGGGAGCTCACGCTCACCGCCGACGAAGAGAGCCGCTACGTCGGCGGCCTCCGCGCGAGCCTCGGCGGCGTCAGCGTCGCGCAGCAAGGCTCTCCGATCGATCGACCGCACGAGCTCTTCGCGCTCGCGCTCCAGTCGCTCGCCACGTTCACCGCCGAGAAGCTGGTAGCCAAGCAGATCGCGAAGACGGCGGCGGGCGAGCCGTACGTCTTCGACGGCCTCGGCCTCTCGGGCGAAGACGACGGCTGCTACGCCGACGACTCGCAGGACTGGTGCGACGCCGCCGACGGGATCTTCGTCGGCGAGCTGACCGCGCGCGGGTTCGACCCGACCGCGCCGTCGCGGAGCGACCGGAAGCGCCTGATGCACAAGATGCAGAGCATCGGCGAGTTCTTCCTGATGGCGATCGACGACCGGACGACGATGCCCGACGGCGACCGGCACGCGCCGGCGTTCCTCGTCGACGAGGTCCTGCTCCCGAAGCTGCGCGAGGCGCCGCTCTCGGTCGAGCAGGAGAAACAAGCGTGGCAGGAGGTCATCACGACGATCCTCCTCGGCGGCTACTACTTCGACCTTCCGGCGACGGAATAGCGGGAGCGAGACATGAGCCTCAGCCGTAGAGACCTCCTTCGTGCAGCCACCGCCGGCGGGATCGGCGTCCTCGGGTCGAGCTTCCTCCGCTTCGAGGACATCGCCCGCGCCGAGACGACCTCCGATCACTTCTTCCTCTTCATCGAGCTCCGCGGCGGCGTCGCCTGGAACCTCGCGACCGGCGCGCGCGACCTCGCGACGCTCCCGCTCGACGATCCGAAGGTCGTCCAGAAGATCGAGCTCAAGGCCGACGCGACGACCGCGCCGTTCACGACCGAGCAGCGGAACGCGCTCCTGAACGCCCCCGGCGCGCGCTCGCTCCACGGCAACTTCATCGTGCTGCCGTACATCGGCTCGCTCGAGGAGTCGTACCGGAAGGGCACGACGCGCCTCGGCTGCCCCTGGCGCCTCGGCCTCTCCGGTCACGCGCTCGAGGAGCACGTGAACGATATCGCCGTCGTCCACGGTGTCCGCAACATCCACAATTTCCACGGCGGCGCGAACGACGAGATCTGGTCCGGGATCTTCAACGACCGCGCCGACCAGAAGAAGAAGCACGTCGCCGCCACCCTCGCGCAGAGGCTCACCGCCGAGCGCGGGGGGCTCCTCCTCGACAACATCGTCTTCGAGGGCGCGACGTTCCCGGGCAAGACCGCGAGCGACTTCGCGACGCCGATGAAGATCGACGTCCGGTCGCTCGGGCTCCTCGCGGTCGCGCAGTCGACCGGGACGGTCGCGCCCGAGCAGCGGTTCGCCCGCGCGCGCCAGCTCGCGGAGGCGCTCGGCGATCAGACGACGCTCGGCCCCCAGCACAAGGACGCCTTCCTCGGCTACCTCTCCGCGCTCGAGAAGGGCCCCGCCGTCCAGAAGAAGCTCGCCCAGATCGCGGATCGGATCGCGACCGGCGAGGCATCGTACGACCTCGATCTCCAGGTCGACACCGCGATCACGCTGTTCGAGTCGCGCCTCACCCGCGTCGCGACGCTCTGCCTCGGCACGCCGAACGGCATGAACCAGATCGACGGCAACGGCCTCTTCGACGGCCACTACGGCTTCTTCCACAAGGCGCCGGCCACGGCCACCTCACGCACGCGCACGTACGGCCACTACCTCAACGTGCGGAGCGCGATGGCGTCGATCTCGCGCCTGATCAAGCTCCTCAAGTCGACGATGGTGAACGGCAAGTCGCTCTTCGAGCAGACGACCGTCGTCGTCGCGAGCGAGTTCTCGCGCCCGTCGAACTTCGTCGGCAACGAGGACGGCGGCGGCTACCTCGGCGTCGGCCACTACCACTTCAACAACGACTACATCCTCTTCGGGAAGGGCATCAAAGGCGGCGCGTGGATCGGCGAGAACGATCCCGTCACGCAGTACTCCTACCTGACGAAGATGACGAGCCTCGACCAGCCGGATCCGACCCGGCTCGAGCAGCGCGCGCCGTCGTTCTTCACCCTCAACCCGGCGACGAACATCCGGAACGTCCCGTCCGACGCCAGGATCGAGGGCCTCGCCTGCGAGTCCCAGATCCAGTTCGTCGGCGGCGCGGAGCGTCCGATCATGCCGAAGGACATCCTCCGCACGCTCTACACCGTGGCCGGCCAAGAGAGCTTCCGCGAGAGCTACGACGGCAACTGGTTCTCGGACGCGCGCACGATCCGGCCGATCCTGGCCTGACTCAACGCAGGGCCGCGGCGAGCGTCCCTCGCCGCGCGACGACGACGTCCTCGAGGCCCAACCAGTCGGCCATTCGACGGAGCTCGGCGCGAACCGGCTCCGCGACCGCGCCCGCGCGTCTTCCCTCCTCGAGCCACGCGCTCTGGACGCGCAGCACGCGCGCGGCGCGGTCCGCCTTCAAGTCGACGCGCGCGACGAGCTCGTCTCCGAGCAGCACCGGCAGCACGTAGTACCCGTGCGTGCGCGCGGCCGCGGGCGTGTAGATCCCGATCCGGTAGTGGAAGTCGAAGAGCCGCAGCGCGCGCGGCCGATGCCACACGAGCGGATCGAACGGCGCGAGCAGCGCGCATCCCTCGAAGCGCCGGGCGCGCGCGTCGCGATGCCTCCACGCGGGCCGGTCCCAGCCCTCGACCGCCACCGGCTCGAGCTCGCCCTCCTCCACCAGCTCCGCGACGCGAGGGCGCGTCTCCTTCCGCGAGAGGCGAAACCAGTCCGCGAGGTCGTCCTCCGTCGCCACGCCGAGCGCGCGCGCCGCGATGCGCACGAGCTCCCGGTGCGCGTCGGCCTCGCGCGGCGTCGGCGCCGCGTGCACCTCCGCCGGCAAGACGCGCTCCGGCAGATCGTAGACGCGCTCGAACCCGGCGCGCCGCGTCGCGACGCAGAGCCGACCTTGCCAGAAGAGCGCCTCGACCGCGTGCTTGGCCTCGCTCCACACCCACCAGCCGCCCTTCGACGCCTCCGCCGACGACAGCTCCGACGCCGCGAGCGGCCCGCGGTCCCGGATCTCGCGCAGCACCCGCGCGAGGTAGCGGCGCTTCTCTCGCGCGAACCGCGCGACGTGTCCCCACGTGCCGACCCCTTCACGCGCCCGCGCCATCCGCCAGCGAAAGAGCGGCTGCGACCCGACCGGCAGCAGCGACGCCATGTGGCCCCAGTACTCGAACAGCCGATGCGTCCGCCACGCCGCCGCGTCGAGCACCCCGCGGTCATACGCACCGACCCGTGCAAAAACCGGCAGGTAATGCGCCCGCGCGAGCACGTTCACCGAATCGATCTGAACGACCCCCAACCGCTCCACGACCGCAACCCCCCTCCGCCGCCCCCCAAACCCCTGCCCTGCCACCGCAACCCGCCGCGCCTCACCAACCCTCATCCCCACCATCCTCCCACGAATCCACGCAGCGGTTCCCAAGGGGCCCCAGAAGCGGGCGCGAAGCGCCCGGCGTCTTCGCCGGGCCGTGTCTGGGGTAGGGGTGTCGGGGGCAAAGCCCCCGACGTTGGGTGCTATAGTCGCGCCCGCGATGCGGCGAGGCGGCCTGTGCTGGAGGGTCCTCGCATGCGCCATCTTGCTCCTGCTCGCCCTCGTCGAGCCCGCGCGCGCCGCGTTCGATCCGACGCTGCGCTGGCACACGATCGAGACGCCCCACTTCCGCGTCACGTACTTCGACGGGCTCGAGCAGGTCGCGCAGCACGTCGCGAGCACGATGGAGAGCATCTACGGCGAGATGGTCATCGCCATGGGGTACGAGCCGCAGAAGGACAAGACCGAGGTCCTCGTCATCGATCCGACCGAGTCCGCGAACGGCTCCGCGTCCGCGCTGCCCTTCAACGCGATGCGCCTCTACGTGACGTCGCCGGAGGACCTCTCGCCGCTCGGCGACGTCGACGACTGGTACCTCGAGCTCCTCGCGCACGAGTACACGCACGTCCTCCACACCGACAACATCCGCGGGATCCCGACGCTCGTGAACGCGGTGCTCGGCAAGACGCTCGCGCCGAACCAGATCCAGCCGCGATGGATCCTCGAGGGCTACGGCGTCTACCACGAGAGCCGGCGCACGAGCGGCGGACGCCTCCGCAACTCGATGTGGGACATGTGGCTTCGAGCGGACATGCTCGAAGGCAACATCGCCACGCTCGACCAGATGTCGAACGTCGTCCGCCGCTGGCCGCAAGGGAACCTGTTCTACCTCTACGGCTCGTACTTCATCGACTGGATCGCGCAGACGTACGGCGAAGAGGCGCTCCGGCGCGTCGCCCACGACTACGGCGGGCAGCTCATTCCGTGGGGCATCCACCGCTCCATCCGGCGCGCGACGGGGAAGACCTACGAGGAGCTCTACCCGCTCTGGATCGCGGCGATGAAGGATCGCTACGGCGCGCAGGCCGACGCGGTGAAGAAGAAGGGGATCCGCGAAGGCACGCGCCTCACGCACCACGGTCAGCTCGCGCGCTACCCGCGCTGGATCCCGAAGGGCGCGTGGCCCGAGCACCAGGGCGGCCTCCTCTACTGGAGGGACGACGCTCACCAGCGCGTCGGCCTCTACGCGCTCGACCTCCGCCGCGACGGCGCCGGCAACGTCGTCACGGTGAACGAAAAAGGCAGCGAGCTCGTCGCGCGCACCGCGTCGGCCGAGTCGGTCGCGACCTTCACGCCCGAGGGCGGCGTCATCTTCGGATCGGCGCAGGTCGACCGCATCGCGTTCGTCTACAACGAGCTCGAGTACCTCGCCCCTGGCGCGAAGAGCCCGTTCGGCACGCCCGACGGCGAGCGATCGGTGCTCACGCAGCCGCGCGATCGCGCGACCGATCCGAGCGTCTCGCCCGACGGCCGCCACATCGTGTTCGTCAAGAACAACGCCGGCACGCGATCGGTCCACATCGCCGACATCGACGTGAACGCCGTCATCACCAACGAGCGCCCGCTCGTCGCGGCCGCGTTCACCGAGCAGGCGTTCACGCCGCGCTGGTCGCCCGACGGCAAACACGTCGCGTACAGCCGCTGGCGCCCGGGCGGCTACCGCGACGTCCGCTACGTCGACGTCGCGAGCGGCGCCGTGCGCGAGGTCACGTCGGACCGCGCGGTCGACGGCAACCCGTCGTTCTCCGCCGACGGGCGCTGGCTGTTCTTCCACTCGGACCGCACCGGCATCAACAACGTCTACGCCTACGAGCTCGCCTCCGGCCGCCTGCGCCAGGTCACCAACGTCGTGAACGGCGCCTACTGCCCGGAGCCCTCGCCCGACGGCAAGACGCTCGCGTACGTCGGGTACACGTCGAAGGGCTTCGACGTCTACGCGATGCGCATCGACGAAGACGCCTGGACCGAGGCGCCCGCGTACGTCGACGACCACCCGCCGATGCCGAAGATCGAGCACAAGAAGTGGCCCTCGCGCCCGTACAGCCCGTGGCGCACGCTGATGCCGCGACGCTACGGCCTCCAGATCACCGAGGGCGCGTTCGGCCGCGCCGTGATCGTCGACGCGACCGCGACCGACATCACCGGCCGCCACACGGTCTCCGCGACGATGACGAGCGAATTCGAGCAGCCCACCCTCCAGGGCTCGCTCGGGTACACGTACGGCGGGATGTACCTCGACTACACCGGGAGCGCGTTCCGCTCGATCGCGCCGCGCGGCGGCTACGCGCTCGGCAGCTACCGGCCCACCGTGATCCAGGAGACGATGGGCGTCGCGAACACGCTCACGTACTACCAGCCGAGCTCCTACGACACGCGCACGTACGTGGTGACCCACTCGCTCGGACGCACCGGCGCCCAGCTCCCGATGCCGATCGAGCGCCTCGATCCGTACGAGACGCCGGCGTTCCCCACCCGCGGGGTCACGAGCACGCTCCACCTCGCCTACTCGTACAGCAACGCGGAGGGCTTCCTCTGGAGCATCGGCGCCGAGCGCGGCTACGCCTACTCGATCGCGTTCGACCTCACCGATCCGCTCATCGGCGCGCAAACATCGGGTTTCGCGACGAACGCGGATTTCACGATGTACCTGCCGATGCCCTGGATCCGGCATCACACCCTCGCGCTCCACGCCGGCGCCGGCACGAGCGGCGGCGCGTTCCCCGGTCGCGGCGCCTTCTTCATCGGCAGCTTCGTCGATCTCCCCGTCGTCGACACGATCCGGAACGTCCTCATCCAGGGCGGCGTCACGCTGCGCGGATATCCGAGCGTCGTCCAGGCCGGCCGCAGCTACGCGCTCACGAACGCGGAGTACCGCTTCCCGATCGTGAACCTCGATCGCGGACCGTCCACGCTCCCGATCTTCCTCAACCGCATCAACGGCGCGGCGTTCATCGACTACGGCAGCGCGTTCGACGACTTCCCGCTCGCGCGCTTCAAGACCGGCGTCGGCGCCGAGGCGTGGTTCGATTTCACGCTCGGCTACGTCGCCTCGTTCACCTTCCGCGCCGGCTACGCGCGCGGGCTCGCGAGCGGCGGCATCGACAAGATGTACTTCGTCGCCGCCGTTCCCTACTGAAAAACAGCTGCAAATGGCTGCAGCGGAGCCGGCTTGTTGAAATTGATTTTCAACAACCTGAAAAACGCGGTAAGGGAGCGGCCAAGGAGATTCTTAGAGATGCAGAACCGCGTTGTGCTTGGGGGTTTCGTTCTTGCGTTGGTCGGTGCGGCGCTCGCCGTGGCGTGCGGTGACGACGACGACGTCGGCTCGTCGACCTCTTCGACTTCGTCGAGCACGAGCAGCAGCACGTCGAGCACCTCGAGCACCTCGAGCACGTCCAGCTCGACCTCGAGCTCGTCGAGCACGGGCGGCCCCGACGACGCGGCCGACGGCACGCCGGTGCTCGTGCCGCGCTCGACCACGCGCCTCCTCAACGCGATCAACCCGTACGGCCTCACCTACGCCGAGGACGGCCAGCTCTACGCCTCGGGCGCGACGGTCGACGGCACGCGCAGGCTCGCGGTCTGGCGCTTGACCGCCGACGGCGCGCGCGATCCCAACTGGGGCACCAACGGCGTGGTCTCGCTCGAGGTCCCCGGCGTCAACAACATCGCGTCGTTCGACATCGCGGAGGTCACGGCGAACAACTTCGTCGTGCAGGCGGTCGGCGGCGGCAAGGTGTGGCTCGTCAAGTTCACCGTGAGCGGCAACACCGGCACGTTCGGTACGCCGCGCGAGGTGAAGTTCGGCTGGTCCGACGGCGACACCGGCTGGCCCGCGGGCAGCTCGCCCACGTACCAGGGCTGGGGCGTCGGCATCGACAAGAGCGACGCGGCCGCGCCGAAGGTCGTCGTCTTCGCGTCGGGCGCGCCGGCGAAGGCGACGCCGCCGGAGCCGCAGCGCACCGACGCCGATCGCTGGATCGCGCGCGTGCTCTGGCCGGCGACGGGCGACGACTTCGCGGTCGATCCCTCGTTCAACGGCAACGGCGCCGCGTACACCGTCGACGGCGACGGCAAGAACATCAACGACAACGCGCGCCGCGGCTTCGTCGCCGCGGACGGCACGATCTACTCGTCGGGCTACACGAACATCGGCGGCAACAAGGTCATCATCATCAAGCTGAAGCCGGACGGCACGCCGGACCCGGCCTTCAACTTCGGCACCACCGACGGCACCGCCGCGGGCTCGACGACGCCGCTCGCGCGCCCGGGCCAGGTCCGCGTCATGCCGTTCACCGGCAACGGCGCCGGCGCCGAGGCGTACAACGTCGTGCTCCAGCAGTCCGGCCGCTTCATCACGACCGGCTACGGCACGTCGAACTTCGACGGGCCGACGTCCCAGCCCGACCTCGTCTCGGTCGGCTTCAAGGCCGACGGCCTCGACGCGACGTACGGCCGCGCGGGCGGGTTCGCGGTCCAGAGCGAGCAGGACAAGGGCGCCGGCGTCGGCCCCACCGGCTTCGAGGACCGCGGTCGCGACCTCGTGCTGCTGCCCGACGAGCGCGTCGTGCACGCGGGCGCGTACGACGGCCAGGCCGCGATCTTCGTCACCTCGAAGGACGGCGTGCTCGACACCACGTCTGGCGAGAAGGGCGTCGTCTCGTACGCGTGGCTCGGCAACTTCTTCGGCATCGCCCGCTCGGCCGACGGCAAGAAGATCGCCGCCTCCGGCGTCTCGCTCGTGCAGACGAACGACGCCGGCGCGCTCGACGCGGGCCAGGGCAGCGACTCCATCATCGTGACGCTCGACGTCGCGCGCTGATCGCCATGCAGCTCCGCGAGAAGCTCGCAGGCGCGGGGGTCGGGCTGGCGATCGTCATCGCCGCGATCGCGGCGTGCCGTTCGACGGACGATCCCCTCGAAGGCACGCCGCAGGGCAACACCAGCACGAGCAGCTCGTCGACGTCCGGCAACGCCTCGAGCGGCGGCGCCGACGCGGCGGGCCTGCCGAGCGGCGACATCGAGTGCGGAGCTGCGCCGACGGGAGGAGCGTTCTCGAAGCAGGCGCTCCTCGGCGCGGCCGCCGACTGCGCGGCCTGGCACTCCTGCCAGCTCGTCAACGCGGCCTCCGCGCTGCGGAAGGCCGTGCACGAGAACGGCGATCGCCAGGCGGCGTGGAAGGTCGCGATGGACTCCGCCTCGCGGCTCGAAGGCTTCCGCTTCGGACCGTGGGCGAGCAAAGGCGTCGACCCGTACCACGGGCGCGGACTCCGCAGCTTCGTCCACGCGTGGCCCGACATCAACCGCTGCGAGGTCGAGAAGCAGGTCGCGCTCCGCGACTACGAGAAGGGCTGGAACCTCACCTTCCCGAGCGGCCGCGGCCTCTTCGGGCTCGAGGTCCTCTTCTTCTACGAGGGCGCGGACACGGCCTGTCTCCCCAACTCGGCGACGGGGCAGAAGTGGGCCGCCTCCTCTCCCGCCGAGCTCACGGCCGGGAAAGAGGCGTACGCGAAGGCGCTCGCCGACAACATCCTCGCCGTCGCGGTCGAGGCGCGAAACGTCTACCTCCCGGTCGCCGAGGGCGGCGAGGGCTTCAAGGAGAAGCTCCTCGCGGCCCAGGGCTACGGCTCGGAGCAGGAGGCGCTCAACGTCGTCGGCTGGTCGCTCTTCTATCCCGAAGGGGAGATCAAGGACGACAAGCTCGCGGCCCTCGCCGGGATCACCGGCGCGACGGCGGCGAACCGCGAGACGCCGTTCGCGAAGGTCGACATCGAGAACATCCGCACGAACCTCCGCGCGTTCCGCTCGCTCTTCCAGGGCTGCGGCGAAGGCGGCGCGGGCCTCGGCTTCGACGACTGGCTGACCGAGGCCGGACACCAGCAGCTCGCGAACGACATGCTCACGGCGCTCGCGAAGGCCGAGGCCGCGGCGGCGGCGTTCCCGCCGTTCGATCAGGCGTCGCAGGCGCAGTTCAAGACGTTCTACGACGAGGTCAAGCCGCTCTCCGATCTCATCAAGGGATCGATGTTCGGCTCCGGCAGCCCGCTCAACTTGAAGCTCCCGGCGAGCGCGGCGAGCGACACGG
Organism: Labilithrix sp.; assembly: GCA_019637155.1. NCBI lineage: Bacteria > Pseudomonadati > Myxococcota > Polyangiales > Labilitrichaceae > Labilithrix > Labilithrix sp. Next base: position 85,032 of record JAHBWE010000028.1, read on the forward strand.
ACTGAGCGAACGTGAAGATCGCGAAGCGCCTCCTCGAGCCGATCGACGCCGCCTGGTTGGCCGCGTTCCGCGTGCTCTACGGGCTGGCGCTCGCGATCTCGATGGAGCGCTTCCTCGCGCACGGGTGGGTCGAGGAGCTCCTCGTCCGCCCGCGCTTCAAGTTCCACTACGCCGGGTTCGCGTGGGTGCCGGTCCTGCCGAGCGGCCCGATGCACGCGCTCTTCTGGATCTTGATGGGGCTCGCGCTCGCCGTCGCGGCGGGCGCGGCGTTCCGCGTGACGGCGCCGCTCTTCGCCGCCGGCCTCACGTACATCCAGCTCGTCGACGTCTCGACGTACCTGAACCACTACTACCTCGCGGCGCTGCTCGCGTGGCTCCTCGCCGCGTCGCCGGCGAACCGGATGTGGTCGGTGGACGCGTGGCTGCGGAAGCGCGCGCGCGAGGACGTCGCGCGCGCGTGGCTCTGGGTGTTCCGCGTCCAGATCGGGCTCGTCTACGTCTACGCCGGGCTCGCGAAGCTGCAGCCCGACTGGCTGCTCCACGGCCAGCCGCTCCGGATCTGGCTCGGCGCGCGCACCGACCTCCCGATCCTCGGGCGCATCTTCGCGTGGGGCGGCGTGCCGCTCATGATGAGCTGGGCCGGCTTCCTCTTCGACCTCACGATCGTCGGCTGGCTCTCGTGGCGCCGCACGCGACCGTACGCGTACGCGGTGCTCCTCACGTTCCACACGCTGACGCGGCTCCTCTTCGACATCGGGATGTTCCCGATCATCATGAGCATCGCCGCGCTCGTGTTCTTCAGTCCCTCGTGGCCCCGTCGCTTCGTCCGGCGCCCTGCGTCGCCGCCGATCTCGATCGCTCCGGCGCGCTGGCATCGCTACGCGCTCGCGTTCGGCGCGCTCTACTGCGCGGCGCAGCTCCTCCTCCCGCTGCGATCTCGGCTCTACGGCGGCGACGTTTTGTGGCATGAGCAGGGCATGCGCTTCTCGTGGCGCGTCATGGTTCGAGCAAAGGGCGGCGCGGTGACGTTCCTCGTGAAAGACAAGACGACGGGCGCGATCACGCACGTCTCGCCGCGGCGCTACCTCGCGCCGTTCCAGGAGAACGAGATGGTGGGGCAGCCCGACCTCGTCCTCCAGCTCGCGCACGCGATCCGCGACGATCACGGCGGCGACGTCGAGGTCTACGCCGACGCGATCGCCTCGCTCGACGGACGCCGCGCGCAGCGCTTCATCGATCCGAACGTCGACCTCGCGCGCGTCGACGACACCCTCGCGCCGGCAGCGTGGATCTTGCCGGCGCCCACCGATCCGCCGCCTCATACGCGCCCCGTGCTGTGAAACGTCGCACCGCTCTCCTCGTGGTGGGGATCACGTTCGCGAGCAGCGTCGCGCGCGCGGACGACGACGAGGTCGTCGTCGCCGGCACGCGGGTCTCGCACACCGCCGGCTCGGTGCAGGTCGTCGACAAGCAGAAGCTCGAGCGCTTCGAGTACGACGATCCCGGCGCGATCCTGCAGCAGGTCCCGGGCGTGTACTGGCGCGGCGAGGACGGCATCGGCCTCCGCCCGAACCTCTCCATCCGCGGCGGCAACCCGGACCGGAGCAAGAAGCTCACGCTGATGGAGGACGGCATCCTCTTCGGCCCCGCGCCCTACTCCGCGCCGGCGGCGTATTACTTCCCGCTCGTCACGCGCATGACGCAGGTCCGCGTCATCAAGGGCCCCGCCGCGATCTCGTACGGTCCGCAGACGGTGGGCGGCGCGATCGACTTCGTCTCGCGACCGATCCCGATCGACGGGAGGCTAGAGGGCGCGGTCGACCTCGCCGCGGGCGAATACGGCTATGGCAAGCTCCACGCGTACGGCGGGTGGGGCGACGAGAAGATGGGCGTCCTCGTCGAGGGCGTGCGCCTCGAGAACGACGGCTTCACGAAGCTCCCGAGCGGCGCGGACACGGGCTCGACGCGCAACGACTGGATGGTGAAGGCGGGCTACACGCTCGACCCGCACGCGAAGACGAAGCACCGCTTCCAGCTGAAGCTCTCGTACGGCGACGAGGTCTCGAACGAGACGTACCTCGGTCAGAGCGACGCCGACTTCCGCTCCGACCCGTACCGCCGCTACCCCGCGAGCGCGCTCGATCAGATGCGGAACCACCGCACCGGCGTGGTGGTGAGCCACGTCATCGACGGGCCGGAGTCGCAGTACAAGCTCGAGACGAAGGTCTACCGCTTCGACTACGCGCGCACGTGGCGAAAGCTGAACCGCCTCGGCAACGCGGGGGCGGCGGAGGTGCTGCAGAACCCGAACGATCCGTCCTACGCCGGCTACTACGGCGTCATCACGGGCCGGACCGACTCGAGCACCGCCGCGAACACGCTGTGGGTCGGCCCGAACGATCGCCGCTTCGTGAGCCAGGGCGTCCAGACCGTCCTCTCCACGACGACGCGCACGGGGCCGATCGATCACCGCCTCGAGGCCGGCGTTCGCCTCCACTACGACGAGATCAAGCGGCTCCACAGCGAGACCGCGTACCTGATGCAGGGCGGCGAGCTCGTGAACGCGAACGAGCCCACGCTCACGGTCGCGAACAACCGCGCGAGCACCTACGCGCTCGCGACGCACCTCACCGACGCGATGTCGTGGCGCGGCCTCACCGTCACGCCCGGCGCGCGCGTGGAGGTCATCGCGTCGAAGGTCGAGGAGCGCGGCGCGACGCGCGGGACCGACACGGGCATGACCGCGGTCGTGCTGCCGGGGGTGGGGGCGTACTACGAGATCACGCGCGAGCTCGGCGTCCTCGGCGGCGTGCATCGCGGCTTCAGCCCGCCGCCGCCGGGGAGCGGCAACGACGTGAGGCCGGAGTACAGCGTGGCGTACGAGGCGGGCGCGCGGTACACGCGCGGCGCGGCGCGCTTCGAGGTCATCGGGTTCGTGAACGACTACTCGAACCTCACCGACGTGTGCACGCTCGCGAGCGGCTGCGTCGCGGCCAACCTCGATCGCCAGTTCGACGCGGGCAAGGCGGTCGTCCGCGGCCTCGAGGTCTACGGCACGTACGAGCCGCGCCTCCGGCGCTACGATCTCCGCTTCCCTGTCACCGCCGCGTACACGCTGACGGAGGGCTGGTTCCAGAACTCGTTCACGTCGCAAGACCCGATCTACGGCAACGTCCGCGAGAACGACGACATCCCGTACATCCCGCTCCACCAGCTCAACGTGACGGGGGCGGTCGAGCACCGCCGCGCCGGCGCGAACGTCGCGGTGACGTACGTGTCGCCGATGCGCGAGGTCGCGGGCCGCGGAGCGGTCGAGAGCGCGCTCCACACCGACGAGCAGCTCTGGGCCGACGTCGGCGCCTACGTCGCGCCCCTCCGCTGGCTCCGCATCTACGCGAACTGGCGCAACATCTTCGGCGGCGAGTTCATCGTCGGCCACCGCCCCTACGGCGCCCGCCCCAACGCCCCCCGCTGGCTCCAGGTCGGCATGAAGGCGACGTTCTGATCCTCAGAGATCGACGAGGACGTCGCCGCCGGACGCGGGGAGGGTCAGTGTGCGGTCGGTGCAGCGGAGGCCTTCGGGCTTTTCGTTCATGTTGCGCAGCGGTGGAATCTCGTCGAAGGAGCAGACCTTCACGGCGTACGAGCCGGGAGCCAGGTTCGTGCCGCGCCAGCAGTCGCCCTCGCGAGTGACGCTGATCGGCTGCCAGTGGATTGGTTTTTCGGCGCCGGGGTCGATCTGCACCGAGTAGAAGGCGGGATCGTTGTGGTTCCACTTGGGGCCGTCGCACCAGTGGTGGCCATACCCGTTGAGCTGCAGCGGCGGGGTGCCGATCTCGAAGTCGATCGGCGTTTGCTGCATGTCGAGCGCGACCCAGCGCGGCGCGTCCGACGCGTTGCGAAGGACGAGCGTCGTCCTCGCATGCGCGGCGCTCGCCTCGTCTCTCTCACTCTTCGAGGGCGCGGGCGCCGGCGTGCTGACCGGCTCGGTCTCGCCGCCACACGCCGCGAGCGCGAGCGCGAGCGCGACGAGCGCGACGTGGAAGGGACGCATGCGCGGCGCGTCAGCGCGTTCCGTGCCACGCACGTTCGCCGCGAGATCGCGGCGGCTCGCAAAGCGCACCGCGACAGCGCGGACAGAGCTGGCACAGCGCGGCACGGCTCTGGGGGTGGCGATCCCCAGCTCCCCAGCTCTATTCGGGCGAACGTGCCGCGCCGTCGTTGCTGAGCGCGGGGTAGACGATGCCTGCGAGGGCCGCGCCGACGAGCGGCGCCACCCAGAACAGCCAGAGCTGCTCGATCGCGAAGCCGCCGCAGAAGACGGCGGGTCCGGTGCTGCGCGCCGGGTTGACGGAGAGGTTCGTGACCGGGATGCCGATGAGGTGGATGAGCGTGAGGCACAGGCCGATCGCGATCGGCGCGAAGCCCTTCGGCGCGCGCGCGTCCGTGGCCCCGAGGATCACGAAGAGGAAGAAGAACGTGAGGACGACCTCGGCCAGGAAGCACGCGCCGAGCGCGTAGCCGCCAGGAGAGTGATCGCCGAACCCGTTCGACGCGAAGCCCTGATGGACGTCGAACCCCGCCTTGCCGCTCGCGATCGCGTAGAGAGCGCCGGCGCCGAGGACGCCGCCGATGACCTGCGCGACGACGTACGGGAACGCCTCGCGCGCCGGGAAGCGCTTCCCGACGACGAGCCCGAGGGTCACCGCCGGGTTCAAGTGACAGCCGGAGACGTGCCCGATCGCGTAGGCCATCGTGAGCACCGTGAGCCCGAACGCGAGCGACACGCCGAGCAACCCGATGCCGACGTTCGGGAACGCCGCCGCGAGGACCGCGCTGCCGCAGCCACCAAACACCAACCAGAACGTCCCGAAGACCTCTGCACCTGCGCGCTTCATGATCGACATACGACGACTCCTCGCTCAGAACGCAAAACCGGATTGAAACTGAAAGCCGATGCTCGGCCGCATCGCGGTCCCGGCGTCCCGTAGGAACATCGGGACGTCGCCCTCGACGTAGTAGGTGACCTTGTCGCCGAGCTTGGCGACCGGCAGCACGACGATGGGCACGAGGCCGATGTTCGTCGGCGCGCCCACGATCGTCGCGACGCGAAGGCCCGCGGAGACGGGACCGGCGTTGTAGACCACGCCCGGATCGACGACCCAACGCGTGGCCGCAGGCGTCGCCTTCAGCTCGTTCAGCGCGATGAACTCGAAGTCCACCGACCAGCGCTCGTCGAGCTTGACCGTGAGGCCCGGCGTGAGACCGATCGTGACGAAGTCCGCGCCGATCGCCGTGACGGGGTCCGCGATCGTCACGATCGGCACCGCGAACCCGAGGTGCCCGCCAACGCGCGGGAACGCGCCCGCGCTCACGGCGGGCGCGGACGCCGGCGCCGAAGCGGGTGCCGGCACCGAAGCGGGTGCCGGCGCCGAGGTGTTCCCGCTCTCTTGTGCGAACGCAGGCGCTCCCCAAAGCGCGGCGCCGATCGTGACGAGCCCCAAGGAAGCTCTGCGAAGCGAATGACGCGTCATCGTAAGTTACCTCTGCGCGACGTCGAGCACGGCTCGTGCCTTGTCGCTCTCGCGCGGATTTCGAGGAAATTCGTGTATTTCGTCCCGCGTCATCGCGCCCCTGTAGCGCCGATGCAGCAATCTCCGTCGCGCCGGCGCTGCAGCAGGCGCGCTGTCCACCCCCGGTACCCAAAGCGACCGCGCGAAGCGCGCTGCGCATCGCTCTCCAACCGCGTGAAGGTCAGGCGCGGGTCAGAAGACCTGCGAGCGATCGACCGACTTCGCGGGCGGAGGCGTCGGCGACGGTTGCGGCGGCTCGGCGGTCTCGATCGGCGGCGGCTCGGCGACGACGGACGGCGCGCCGACGACCGGCGGCTCCAGCGGCGGGGGCTCGACCGGCGGCTCCGACGGCTCCGATGGCGGGGCGGCGACCGGCTCCGGCGGCGGGATGAGGTCGGAGCCGCGATCGAGCGTGACGGCGGGGGCCTCGAGCTTGCTGCCGGCGGCGAGGCCGGCGGGGGCGACGTCGTCGCGGCCGAAGCGACCATAAGCGACGGTGAACGCGCCGCCGAGCGCGAGGAGGACGACGGCGGCGATGATCGCTTGGCGGTTGCTCCCACGCGGAACGCCCGCGGCGACGATCGCGCTCTCTTCCTTCGGTGGAGCAGGAGCGGAAGGCGGCGGAGCGGAAGGCGCCGACTGCGAGGGCGGTGGGAGCGAGAACGTGACCGCGGGGCGGTTGCCGGCGGCGCGATCGAGCGCGGTCGCGAAGGACTCCGCGGTCTGGAACCGATCGCCGATGTTCTTCGCGAAGGCCTTGTCGAAGAGCTCCGCGATCGCGGGCGGGAGGTCCTTGCGATGCTCGGTGATCGCGAATGGTTGCACGCGCGTGAGGCGCTTGAAGAGCTCCTCCGCGTTCGCGCCGTCGAACGGGAACTGCGCGGTGAGCAGGTGATACGTGATGACGCCGAGCGCCCAGACGTCGGCGCGGTGATCGAGCAGTTTGCCGCGCGCCTGCTCCGGGCTCATGTACGCGGGCGTCCCGAGGAGGAAGCCGCGCAGCGTCGCGTGCTTCGCCTCGCGCGCGGTGACGCCGCGAGGGAGACTCGGCGCGGCGCCGGCGCTTCGCGCGTCGTCCTTCAGCTTCGCGATCCCGAAGTCGAGGATCTTGATGAGCGGGTTGCCCTCCTCGTCGAGCGTGAGGAACACGTTGCCGGGCTTGAGGTCGCGATGGACGATCCCCTCCGCGTGCGCGACCGCGAGCGCGCGCGCGACCTGCTGCACGACGGGGACGACCTTCGCGAGCGGGAGCAAGCCCGAGCGCGCGAGGCGCGTGTCGAGCGGCTCGCCGCTGAGGAGCTCCATGACGAGGTACGCCATGTCGCCGTCGTCGCCGTGATCGGTGACCGACACGATGTGCCGCGTCTTGCGCGAGAGCATGCGCGCGACGCGCGCCTCGAGGAGGAAGCGCGAGTCCGCGGTGGAGCCGTCCTCGTGCTGGATGTCGCGGAGGACGAGCTTGATCGCGACCTCCTCTTCGAGCGACAGATGGCGCGCGGCCCAGACCTCGCCCATCGCGCCGACGCCGATCTTGCGGAGCAGCTCGTATTTGTCTCCCGCGATGCGGCGGCCCGCCACGAGGTCGGGAGGCACCGAGGAGGAGCGTACCGGCGCCTTCGCTGCGTCCTCTTTGAAGAAGCCGCTCTCGGTGAGCATTCATGGAAAAGTATACCGATCGGCATCACCGCGCCACGGGCGGCGTGACGCACTGCGCCGCCGGCTCCGGCGTTCTTTCCGCGGCGGAGAAGTGCTAACTCCGCGTCGTGACGGCGATGACGGCGCACGACGAACGAGTCCGCGGGGCGCTCCAGCGCGCGCTCGCGACGGTCCCGTTCTACGCGAAGCAGAGCCTCGCCGGCCTCGTCACGCCCGACGCGCCGATCGACGACGTGCTCGCGCGGCTCCCGCTCCTCACGCGCGATCGCGTGCGGCCGACGCTGCCGAAGCAGTGGTTCCCCGAAGGTCGCGACGCGAAGGCGGAGCTCGCGGCGGGATCGGTCGCCGTCATCGAGGTCGGCGGCGCCGCGCGCGTGCGGGCGCTCTTCGATCCGAAGTGGTGGCGCAAGCAGGAGCTCGCGGCGCTCGCGACGAACCCGCACGCGAAGAGCGTGCTCGACGGCGAGGTCGGTGCGTTCAAGGACGCGGTGCTCTGGGTGCCGGAGCGCGGGACCGGCTCGTGCGGCGCGGGCGATCCCGGCTACGACGATCGCCTCGAGGGCACGCGGCTCCACCTCAACTCGCGGCAAGACCCCACCTTCTGGACCGAGCCCGTGATGACGCGGATGCTCGACGAGCTCTCGCTCCACGAGACGAAGGCGCTCTTCGCGGACCCGTTCTACCTCGACGTGCTCGCGCGCCACGCCGCGATCCTCGGCCGCCGCCTCGACGTGCGCGGCTGGATCTCCACGATGCGCGCGCGCCCCACGCTCGCGCAGCGCGCGGCCCTTGCCCGGGTCTTCCAGGGGACCTACATCGACGTGCTCGGAGCACGGGAGGTCGGCACGCTCTTCGTTCAGCAAGACGACGGAAACATGCATCATGCAGGCATCTCGACGCACGTGGAGCTGCTCCGCGCGCGGGTGGAGACGCCCGGCGCGGAGGACGTCGCGCTCGTCGTCGTGACGACGCTCGATCGCGAGGTGCAGCCGCTCGTGCGCTACGTGCTCGGCGATCTCGTGCAGGTCGCGCCGAACGCGCCGAACGCGCCGAACGCGAACGGGGCGTCCATTCGCACGGTCGAAGGCACGCTCGACGACGCGCTCGTCCGCCCTGACGGCGCGCTCGTCACCGCCGGCGCGATCGATCGCGCGATCGGCGACGGCCCGCGCGGCTATCAAGCGACGCAGGCTGCGCCCGGGGAGGTCGAGATCGAGGTCGTCGGCGGCTCGGCGGCGGAGGTGCAAGAGCGCCTCGCGCCGCTGCTCGCGGGCATGAAGGTCACCGCCCGCGCGGCGACGGCGATCGGCGTGGAGCCGAACGGAAAATATCGGACGACGCGGCGCACGGCCCCCGCGCTCGCGGTCGAGGCGGTCTTCGAGACGGCCGGAGGAGACGCAGCTTCATGAGCACCATCGACGACGTCGCAGCGCGGGTCCGCCCGCAGATCCCGCTCCTCGCGCGCGAGCTCGGCGGGCGCCCGCTCGTGTTCCTCGACAACGCCTCCACGACGCCGAAGCCGCGCTCGGTCATCGACGCGGTCGTGAATTACTACGAGAAGTCGACCGCGAACGTGCACCGCGGCGTGCACTCGCTCGGCGAGGAGGCGACGCGCCTGTTCGACGAGGCGCGGCGCGAGGTGGCGACGCTCATCGGCGCGACGCCGGGCGAGATCGTCCTCGTGCGCGGGACGACGGAGGCGATCAACTTCGTCGCGAACGGCCTCGAGCTGGGTCCGGAGGACGAGGTCGTCTTCCCCGCGAGCGAGCACCACGCGAACTGGATCCCGTGGCGCGTGCACGGCAAGCCGGTCCCGATGCCGATCGACGACGACGGCGTCCCGCGCTGGGAGACGCTGGAGTCGCTCATCACGCCAAAGACGCGCCTCGTCTCGATCGGCCACGTCTCGAACGTCACCGGCGCGATCGCGCCGGTCGAGGAGGTCGTCCGCGTCGCGCGCGCGCGCGGCGTGCCGGTCCTCCTCGACGCCGCGCAGTCGCTCTCGCACTTGCCGCTCGACGTCGCGCGCCTCGGCGTCGACTTCCTCGCCGCCTCGAGCCACAAGGCGTTCGGTCCCTCCGGCGTCGGCATCCTCTGGAGCAAGAAGGAGTTCCTCCAGAAGTGTCCGCTCTATCAGGTCGGCGGCGGCATGGTCTCGCTCAACAACGACATCGACATCGGCGGCTTCGTCCCGCGCGACGCGCCGTTCAAGTTCGAGGCGGGCACGCCGGCGATCGAGGCGACGATCGGCTTCGGCGCGGCGATCAAGTGGATGCGGAGCATCGGGATGGACGTCATCCGCGAGCACGACGTCGCGATGAGCAAGTACCTCATCGAGGGGCTCGCCGACATCCCGGGCGTCCGCGTCCTCGCGAAGACGCTCCCCTCCGACAAGCGCATCGCGCTCGCGACGTTCGTGGTCGACGCGCCGGCGATGACGCAGGAGAGCGTCGCGCGCGCCCTCTGCGACATGTTCGCGTGCTGCGTCTCGGCCGGCTTCCACTGCACCCACGTCCTCCACGCCCGCGCCCACCTCCCCGGCACCGTCCGCGCAAGCCCCCACGTCTTCAACACGACCGAAGAAATCGACACCCTCCTCGAAGGCGTCCGCGAAATCGCGTCGTAACGAGCGAACCACGCGACGCCGCGCGGCCGAGCCTGAGCGGGCCGGGGCGCGAGTTGATGCGCGGCTGAGCGCCGCGCGCGGGAGGGGCGGTGGGGGACTATAGTGCGGCGATCGATGACGATCCTGTCGCCGCCTCAGCAAGTTCGCGCGTTTCGTTGGGTCGTTCTCCTTCTCTCCGTCGGGGCGGCGATGACGTTCTTTCCGCTGTGGGCGCCGCTCGTGCTCGCGGCGTGGACGGCGGTCATGCTGCGTCCCTTCTCCCTCCGCATCGCGCGCGCGATGGGGCGCGACCGCGCCGCCGCCGTCATCGTCGTCCTCCTCGTGATGGCCGTCTTCGTCCCGCTCCTCGCCGCGCTCGGCTCGCTCACGCTCGGCGCGATGGACCTCGCGCGCAGCCTCGCGAAGTCCGGCAACGCGAAGAGCGCGTTCATCTCGGTCGTGCAAGGCAACGGCGGCGAAGGCGGCGACCCGCTCGACGGGCTCCGCTCCCCCGGCAAGCTCGTCGAGCTGGTCCAGGAGCACGGCATGTCCGCGGTGCAGATCCTCGGCGGCGCCGCGGGCGCGGTGGCGCACGCGGTCCTCGGCACCTTCATCTTCTTCTACGCGACCTACGTGTTCCTCATCGACGGGCCCGACCTCTACGAGTGGATCGAGCGCCACGCCCCGATCGAGCCGACGCACACGCAGCGCCTCGCCGCGGCCTTCGTCGAGACGGGCCGCGGCCTCTTCGTGGGCATCGGCCTCACCGGCTTCTCGCAGGGCATCGTCGCGACCATCACCTACTTCGCGCTCGGCGTCCCGCGCGCCTTCGTGCTCGGCCTCGTGACGTGCCTCGCCTCCCTCATTCCCTCCGTCGGCACCGGCCTCGTCTGGGTCCCCGTCGCGATCGGCCTCGCCCTCGCGGGCCGCCCCGGCTCCGCCGCGATCATGGTCGGCGTCGGCGTCTGCGTCATCGCCCTCATCGACAATGTGCTGCGCCCGGTCTTCGCGCGCTTCGGCAAGCTGCACCTCTCGACGTTCATCCTCCTCACGTCGATCTTCGGCGGCCTCGCCATCTTCGGCACGTGGGGCCTCTTCCTCGGCCCTCTCTTCGTGCGCATGGCGAAGGAGGCGCTCGAGCTGCAGCGGAAGGACCGCCTCCTCGAGAAGCGCGCCGAGCTCGACGCCGCGGCGGCCGCGACCGCTAGCGACGCGACACCTGACTGAAGCCGAGCTCCTCGAGCGCCTTCCGGATCGCGTCGCGCGCCTCGTCCATCACCTTCGGGTCGGGGTCCTTCTGTTGCCGATCGAAGTCGAGGTCGTGCGCGTCGTCGATCGGCACGAGGTGCACGTGGACGTGCGGCACCTCGAGCCCGGCGACGAGCATGCCTACCTTGGTCGGCTGGAACGCGCGCTGGATCGCCCGGCCCGTCGACCGCGCCGTCTCCATCACGTGCGCGTTCAGCTCGGCGGGCATGTCGAGCCAGTGATCGATCTCCTCGCGCGGCACGACGAGCGTGTGCCCCGTTCGCAGCGGATGCGCCGACAAGAACGCGACGCACCGCGCGTCCTCCCAGACGAACCGCCCTGGTAGCTCTCCCGAAATGATCCGCGTGAAGACGGTAGGCATGCCCAAGACCGTACCGCTGTGGCGAGCCGTTTCGCGCTGCGTTGGATCGCGCAGGGTGGTGCGCAATTAGCGCGGGGCCCCGTGGCTCACCATGATCCACCCAAGTAAATTCAATATGTTACGTACATTCAACGGTTGGTACAGAAGGTGATGAAGGGTAGGACAACCACCGCAACCGGAGAGATTGCCATGAAGGTCAGCCACATCGCGTTCGCCAGCCTCGCCCTCGTCGCCGTCGCCTGCGCTCCCTCGACGAGCGAAGACATCGACACCGGCGCCGGCGCGGCGAGCGAGGAAGTGGTCGCGGCCAAGTCGATCACGGTCGGCGGCATCACGCTCAAGACCGAGCACGCGTCCGCGAAGGTGAAGGCGCAGAACCCGCCCGAGGAGTGGAACCCCGAGTTCGACTCCTGCGAGACGAACGTCGACTACTTCGTCATCAGCGGCACGCAGCACGACGCCGAGATCAACAAGGCCCTCCGCGGCGAGTGGCAGCTCCCGACCGCCGCCTCCTGCGAGTACGCGGAGACCTACGACGCCGGCGTCACGCTCCACATCCTCGATCCCGAGCAGGGCATCCTCAGCCTCACCGAGGGCGAGAGCTTCTACGGCGGCGGCGCGCACCCGAACCACGGCATGGAGTTCAAGGTCATCGACCTCGAGAGCGGCAAGCTCCTCACCCTCGCCGACTACGTGAAGGACGACGCGACGCCGAAGCTCCAAGACCTCGTGAACAAGGAGATCGAGACCTCGCTCACGCGCGTGTACTTCGACAGCCCTCGCTTCGACCAGAGCGGCCGTAAGCGCACCTACGAGGTGAAGCCGCTCGACGCCGAGGGGCAGGAGATGATGAAGAACTTCGCCGACTACTACTTCACGACCTGGGAGGACGACGCGAAGCGCCCGTCGAAGCCGTCCGAGCTCCGTGACTTCCTCGTCGCCGGCACCGGCATCCGCATCGATCTCTCGAACCAGCTCCCGCACGCGTTCGGCGGCATGGAGGCCTCGTACAAGCTCACGTGGGGCGACCTCGAGCGCGCCGGCGCCCTCCGCACCGACACCGATCTCATCGCCCGCACGAAGGCCGCGCGCCCGCGCCAGCCGCGCTGAGGGACACGAAGGCGACGCGTCCTCGACGCGAGCTGGGATACGGTCGCGAGAGGAACGATGGACCTCCTCGCGATCTCTCGCCTGCTCACCACCCGCTTCGTCTTCGGCCCGAACGACGATCCCGCCACGATCCCGATCGCCGCGCGCGGCCTCATCGGCAACGGCCGCACCGCCGCGCTCGTCGCGGTCGACGGCTCGATCGACTGGCTCTGCCTGCCTCGCTTCGACAGCCCGAGCGTCTTCGGCCGGATCCTCGATGCCCGTCGCGGCGGAGAGATGGCGATCCGGCCGGCGTCGCGGCCGTACGAGAGCCTGCAGCGGTACGATCCGGACACCAACGTCCTCGAGACGCTGTTCTTCATGAACGGCGGCACGCTCCGCGTCATCGACTCGATGCCGTGGAGCGACGATCCGCGCGCGTCGAGCCACGAGGTCCACCGCCGGATCGACTGCCCCTCCGGCTCGGTCGAGCTCGAGATCGTCTTCGACCCGCGCTTCGACTACGCGCGCGACGTCCCCACGATCCACCTCGCGGAGCACGGCGTCCTCGCCGAGGGGAAGAACGGCGAGCGCCTCGCGCTCTCGATCTCGCAGCGCCAGCAGTTCACGCCGCGCCCCGACGGCGGGATGCGCGCGACGACGACGCTCACGCCGGGGAAGCACCTCTGGGCGGTGCTCGAGTGGGACGCGCAGAGCGTGGAGCCCACCGCGAGCTATCGGCCCTACGAGCACCTCCGCACGACGCGGCGGATGTGGCGCGAGTGGTCGTCGAAGCTCACCTACGACGGACCGTGGCGCCACCACGTCCTTCGCTCCGCGCTCGCGCTGAAGCTCCTCATTTATCGGCCGACCGGCGCGGTGGTCGCCGCGCCGACGACGTCGCTCCCGGAGTGGCCGGGCGGCCCGCGCAATTGGGATTATCGCTTCACGTGGGCGCGCGACGCGGCGATGACCATTCGCGCCGCGAACCTGATTGGATATGGCGCGGAGGCGCGCGAGTTTTACCACTTCCTCCGCGACGCCGTCGACGACCGCGTCGGGCTCGAGCTGATGTACACGATCGACGGGAAGCGCGTCCCGGAGGAGGCCGAGCTCGATCACCTCGCCGGGAGCTTCGGCGCCCGCCCCGTCCGGATCGGAAACGGCGCGCGCGACCAGACCCAGCTCGACACGACGGGCGCGATCGTCGACAGCGCCCACCTGTTCGAGCGCTTCGGCGGCACCCTCACCCTCCACGCGTGGCGGAAGCTCGCGAGCGTCATCGAGCGCGCGGAGCGGCAGTGGCGCGACGCCGACCACGGGATCTGGGAGCCGCGCCACGGCGTGCGCCACAACGTGCACTCGAAGCTGATGAACTGGCTCGCCCTCGACCGCGGCAGCCAGCTCGCGACCGCGTTCGGCCGGCGCGACCTCTCCGATCGCTGGGCGAAGTGCGCCGCCGAGGTCCACGCCGACATCTGCACGAACGGCATGGACGCGAGCAGGCGGCACTTCGTCAGCGTCTACGGCGAGGAGCGCCCCGACGCGTCGCTCCTGCTCCTCTCGACGCAGGGGTTCCTCCCCGACGACGATCCCCGCCTCGCCGAGACCGTCGCCTGGCTCCGGCGCGAGCTCTCGACCGGACCGTTCGTGCACCGCTACCACGACGCCGACGGCGTCGGCGGGCCCGAGGGCGCGTTCGTGCTGTGCGGCTTCTGGCTCGTCGAGGCCCTCGCGCTGCTCGGAGAGCTCGACCAGGCGCGCGAGATCTTCGTCGCGCACGCCGAGGCCGCCAACCACCTCGGGTTGCTCGCGGAGGAGATCGATCCGACCGATCGGGTCCAGCTCGGCAACTTCCCGCAGGCGTTCAGCCACCTCGGCCTCATCAACGCCGCGCTCCGCATCGACCTCGGGCTCCGCCTCCGCAACGAGGGCTCCTCGCGCGCGCCCCACCTCGTCGGCTCGCTCACGCGCAAGATCTGACTCGTCGCGCGCACGGGCCTACCGGCGCGCGCAGGATCGATCCTCGATCGGCGCGTCGACGAGCGGGACCGCGAGGCGCTCCGCGATCCGCGCGCGCCGCGTCGTCGCCGGCACGAGGGAGATCGTCGCCTCGTGGTGCTCGGTCCAGAGCGGCACCGCGGTGACCTCGCGCACGCGCGCTCGCGCGGGGCCCGCGTCGGGCGGCGTCTTCTCGACGACGACGCGCAGGACCGCGACGTCGCGCGGATCGCCGCGCCGCAGGGGGTCCTTGTCGGGGACGTAGTCGTAGGACTGGTTCGAGAGCAGGTTGCCGATCGAGTAGGCGACGAGCGCGTCGCGCCCGCCCGCCGAGACGCGCTCGACGCGCTGGAGCACGTGCGGATGATGTCCGATCAAGAGGTCGGCGCCGGCAAGGGCGATCATGCGCGCGACGTCGACCTGCTCGCGCCGCGGGGCCGCTTCGTACTCGTTGCCCCAGTGGAGCGAGACCGCGACGAGGTCGACGCCCGCCGCGCGCGCCGCCCTCACCTCGCGCTTGAGCGCTCCGAGATCGAGCATGCAGACCCGCGCCGGCGACGCGTCGTCCTTGAAGTTCATGAGCTGCGTCCGCGCGAACAGCGCGATCCGGATCCCCTTCACCTCGAAGTGCCGCGCCGCGCACGCCTCCGCCGGCGTCGCGCCCGCGCCGACCGCGACGAGCCCGCTCCGCCGCACCGCCTCGAGCGTGTCGAGGAGCCCCTTCATCCCCTGGTCGTAGGCGTGGTTGTTCGCGAGCGAGACGACGCCGACCCCCGCGTCGACGAGCGCGCCGAGGAGGGGCTCCTCGGCGTGGAAGACCATCGGACCGCGGCGGCCGTGCCGCTCCGTCACCGGCGACTCGAGGTTCACGAAGGCGAGGTCGGCGTCGCGGAGCGAGGCCCGCGCCGCCGCCAGCATCGCGCCGTAGCCGTCCCCTCGCTGCGCCGACTCGCGGACGGCCTCGTGCGCGATGACGTCGCCCCCGAACGCGAGCACCGCCGCGCCGTCCCCGCCCCGCGCGCACCGCTCGTCGCTCGCGTCGCGCTCCGGCGCCGCGAGCTCGACCCGCCCCGCGCTCTGCACGTGACGCGCCTCGCGCGCGACCGGCGGCGCGTCGTTCGCCCGCGACGCGCACGCGCCGAAGGCGGAGCCGAGCACCGCCCACGAGACGAGCACCGCGCACCGAGCGAGCGTCCGACGCACGCTCCGGATCCTACGCGCGTCGCGCTCCGTCGTACCACTTCAGGGGCGCTTCGGCTTCGCGGCGTCGGCGGGGGGGAGCGTCAGGGTCGTGGGGTCGTTGCGCCAGGGGGGGCGCTTGCGGCCGGTCTTGCCCGTCGCGATCTTCGACCAGGACGGGCGCACCTGCGTCGTGGCGGTCGGCGCCTCCTCCTCCGCCGGTCCTGGCTGCGCCGCGCGGCGGAACGCGATCGCGAAGTCGACCGCGGTCGCGTAGCGATCGTCGCGCTTCTTCGCGAGCGCCTTCGCGAGCACCTCCTCGATCGCGCGCGGGATGTCGGGGACGATCTCCTTCGGCCGCGTCGGGTTGCCGTGCACGACCTGGTAGAGGATCGCCGGCATGTCCGCGCCGCCGAACGGGCGCCGGCCCGTGAGCGCGCGGTACGCCACCGCGCCGAGCGAGAACACGTCCGAGCGCGCGTCGATGTCCTTGCTCTCCGCTTGCTCCGGCGACATGTAGCCCGGCGTCCCGACGAGATCGCCCTTCGTCATCGTGTCGGCGCCGACGAGCTTCGAGACGCCGTAGTCGAGGATCTTCCACTCCGTCAGCGTGCTCGACGGCAAGAAGAGGTTCTGCGGCTTCAGGTCTCGATGGATGACCCCCGCGCCGTGGAGGAGCTCGAGCCCCTTCGCCGTCGACTCGACGAGGGAGACGACCTCGTCGAGCGGGAGGTTCGTGCGATCGCGCAGGATCGCGGCGAGGTCCTGGCCCTCGAGCAGCTCCATCACGATGTAGAGGTCGCCGGCGGGGCCGCGGCCGGTGTCGCGCACCTCGACGAGGTTCGGGCCGCGGACCTTCTGCGCGATCTCCGCCTCGCGCACGAAGCGCTGCGCGAGGTCGTCGTCGCCGACCGCGCGCAGCACCTTCACCGCGACGCGCTCGCTCGCGTCGGAGCGCGCGGCGTAGACCTCGCCCATCGCGCCGCGGCCGACGATGTTGCCGAGGAGATAGCGGCCCAGCGTCTGGCCAGTGAGGCGGCCCGCGTTGCCGGCGCGGAGCGCGACGTCGAGGTTCTCGCGCACCTCGTCGAGCTGCGCCTCGCGCGTCTGCGCCACGCGCATCGCGGCGTGACCCCTCGCGACCGCCTCGTAGAGCGCGCGGCGGCTCGACCGCGTGATGAGGAGCTGGATGACCATCACCGAGCCGACGATGACCGTCATCGAGATGTGCTGCTGGAGGCGCGGGTTCTTCCAGAGCCCGGTGTCGGGCAGGACCCCGACCGTGACGAGCAACGCGAGGAGGACGTAGCCGGCGATCGCGATCGCCGCCATCACCGACGCGAACCGGCGGTCGTGATGGCTGACGAAGAACGCGAGGCCGAGGACGAAGATGGCGACGATCGGCGTGAAGACGCCGAGCGCGTAGATGAGCGCGAGCGCGCAGACCGCGCACACCGTCCCGAAGACGCGGAGCAGGTTCTTCGAGATGCCGTGACCGTCGTGCGACCGCCACCAGACGTAGGCGCCGACGAGGGCGAGCGAGACGACCGGCGCGAGGACGGTCGCGCGCTGCGTCCACGTGAGCGAGCGGAGGAGGATGACGACGACGCCGAGCGACGCGAGGATCGTGGTCGCACGACCGAACGCCGCGACGCGCTGAGACTCCTCGTCGCGGAGGACGTCCTTCGCGTCGGTCAGGTCGTCGATCTCGGGCCCCATCCGTGATGGGAGCGATGATACGTCGGTCGCGCTGTCAGCGTACGACTCTGGAGTGGCCGCTCTTCGGCTCCTCGTCGATCAAGGTGCGGAGGACGTCGAGGAGCTCGCTCGGCGTGCACGGCTTCGACAGCACCATCCGCGCGCCGCAGTCCTTCGCCTTCTGTTTGAGGTTCGGATCGGCGGTGCCGGTCAGCACGATGATGGGGATGTCCTTCGTCCGCGGATCGGCGTGCAGGATGCGCGTCGCCTCCCAGCCGTCGAGGATCGGCATCGCGAGGTCCATCACGATCGCGGCGGGGTGCGAGCGGAGCGCGCGCCGCACCGCCTGCCGACCGTTCTCCGCCGTCTCCGCGCGCATCCCCGCGTAGTCGAGGAACTCGGCATACATGTCTCGTGTGTCAGAATAGTCGTCGACGACGAGCACGAGCGGAGCGTGCCGCGTCGGTGGAACGTGCGAAGCAGCGGCCATCACGAGTCGACAGGCAAGGTTCGCACCGCCCGCAGCTCGAAGTAGCGCCGCTCCATCGGGCTCCGCGCGAGCGCGATCGCGGCGCGGAAGTGCGCGTGCGCCGCTGCATGACGGCCGCAGCGGAGCTCCGTCTCCGCGAGCGCGGCGAAGTAGAAGGGATACGTCTCGAGCCGATCGCGATCCGCGATCGCGTGGAGCTCGGCGAGCCCGCGCTCCGGTCCGTCGCGCTCCCCGATCGCGATCGCGCGGTTGAGCGCGACGACGGGCGAAGGCCGCAGCGCGAGGAGTCGATCGTAGAGGAGGACGACGACGTCCCATCGCGTCTCGCCCGCGCTCGGCGCGATCGCGTGCTCGTACGCGATCGCGGCCTCGACGTGGAGCTCGCTGATCGTGTCGCCCGTCGCCGCGAGCTCGAGGAGGCGCGCCCCCTCCGCCGCGAGCGCGCGATCGAACCGCGAGCGGTCCTGGTCCGCGAGCGCGACGAGGTCGCCGCCCGCGTCGACGCGCGCCGGGAGCCGCGCCGCGTGCAAGCACATGAGCGCGGCGAGCGCGTACGTCGACGGCGCTCGCGCCTGCGGGTGCTCGAGGAGGAGGCCGGCGAGGTGGATCGCCTCGCGACAGAGCTCGGTCCGCACCGCGAGCTCCGGATGCGCGCCGTGGTAGCCCTCGTTGAAGAGGAGGTAGAGCGCGCGCTGCACCGCCTCGAGCCGGGCGGCGACCTCGCCGGCCTGGAAGTCGAAGAGCGATCGCGTCTCGGCGAGGGCCTGCTTCGCGCGCGCGAGCCGCTTCTCGATCGCGGCCTCGCTCGCGAGGAACGCGGACGCGATCTCGCGCACGCCGAAGCCGGAGAGGACCGACAGCACGAGCCCCACCTGCGCCTCGGCCGGCACCTTCGGGTGACAGCACGAGAACATCATCCGGAGCATGCTGTCCTTGATCGCGCTCGGCGCGAGCGACTCGTCCAGCGTCGGCGACGCCGTCCACTCGCTCTCGAGCATCCGCCCGATCTCGGGCGCGAACGTGCGCGCGGTGCGCTCGCGCCGAACGACGTCGAGCGCGAGCCGCTTCGCGACCGTCATCAGCCACGCGCTCGGGTTCTCGGGGACGCCTTGCAGCTTCCACGTCTCGAGCGCGCGGCAGAGCGCCTCCTGGACGACGTCCTCCGCGAGCGGGAGGTTGTGCACGCCGAAGACGCGCGTGAGCGCCGCGAGCATCCGCGCCGCCTCGCGACGAAACAGATGCTCGGTCAGCTCCACGCTCACATGCTCATCGCCGGCCGGACCTCGACGTCGCCGCCGCCCTCGAGGAGCGGACAGCCGCGCGACAGCTCCACCGCGTGGTCGATGTCCTTCGCCTCGACGATGCTGAAGCCGCCGATGACGTCCTTCGCCTCCGCGAACGGGCCGTCGACGACCGACCTGTCCTTGCCGCGGAGGACCTTGCCGCTCGGATGGAGCGGGAGGCCCATGTTCTTGAGGGCCCCCTTCGCCTCGAGGTCCTTCATCCAGGCGAGCCACTTCTGCATCGCCTGCTGCGTTTGCTCGGGCGTCTTCGCCCAAGAGGGATCACCACCGCGATAGAGGAAAACGAACTCGGCCATGGGTCACCTCACATCTGCATTGCGGGACGGACTTCGACGTCGCCGCCGACCTCGAGGATCGGACAGCCGCGGGAGAGCTCGATCGCGTGGTCGATGTCCTTCGCCGTGACGACGCTGTAGCCGCCGATCGCGTCGCCCGCGTCCGCGAACGCCGCGACCGACTTGTCCTTGCCGCGCACGACCTTGCCGCTGCGCTCGAGGGGGAGGCCGCGCTCCTTCAGCGCGCCCTTGCCGGCGAGGTCCTGCATCCAGCCGATCCACCGCTGCATGATCGCCTGCATCTCCTCGGGCGTCCCCACCGGACGCCGCCCACGGTACAGAAAAACGAACTCGCTCATGGTCTGGTCTCCTTGTTTCGAGAGATTCGACTCACGACGCGCGACCCCATCATCAGCGGACAAGAAAAAGTGGGGCCCCAGAAAGCGGCCGCGAAAGCGGTCGCGAAGCGACCCGCCGCTTCGGCGGGCCGTGTTCTGGGGTGGGGGTGTCGGGGGCGAAGCCCCTGACTATGAAAAGAGCTTTTCCGCGATCTGGACGGCGTTCAACGCTGCGCCTTTGCGGAGGTTGTCGGCGACGACGAAGAGGCAGATCGCGCCCGGCACGGCGAGGTCGTCGCGGACGCGGCCGACGAAGACGGGATCGGTGCCCGCGACGTCGAAGGGCTGCGGGTGCTTGCCCGGCGCGTACGCCTCCTCCATCAGGACGACGCCCTCCGCCTTGCGGAGGAGGTCCTTCGCCTCCTTCGCGCTCATCGGGCGGTGGAACTGGACGTGAACGGACTCGGAGTGACCGGTGACGACGGGGACGCGCACGGTCGTCGGCGAGACGCCGATCGAGTCGTCGCCCATGATCTTCCGCGTCTCGTTCACCATCTTCAGCTCTTCTTCCGAGTAGTCGCCCTCGCCCGCCTTCCAGTCGCAAAGGACGTTGAACGCGATCCGGCCGGGGAACACCGTCGGCGTCACGGTCTCGCCCGCGAGGGCGGCCTTCGTCTGCTGCATGAGATCGTCGACCGCCGCGACGCCCTTGCCGCTCGTCGCCTGGTAGGTGCTGACGATGATCGACTTGATCTTCGCCGCGTCGTGGAGCGGCTTCAGCGCGACGACCATCTGGATCGTGGAGCAGTTCGGGTTCGCGATGATGCCCTTCGGACGGAGCTTCGCCGCCTCGATGTTCACCTCCGGCACCACGAGCGGGCACTCGGGGTCCATCCGCCACGCGCTCGAGTTGTCGATGACGACCGCGCCCGACTTCGCCGCGATCGGCGCGAACTCGCGCGAGACGCTCGCGCCGGCGGAGAAGAGCGCGACGTCGACGCCTTCGAAGGACTTCGGGCCGAGCTCGGTGACGACGACCTCGCCGCCCTTGAACGGCAGCGGCTGCCCCGCGCTCTTCTTCGACGCGAGGGCGACGAGCTTCGAGACCGGGAAATTCCGCTGCTCGAGGGTCTTCAGCATCTCGCGACCGACCGCGCCGGTCGCGCCGGCGACGGCGACGACGAAGGATTTCGACATAGTGTCGCTCTCATACCACCGGGACCTGCACATCCGAAGCGGTGGATCATTTCTCCCGCCGGCGAGACATGTCCGACCTCCAGGTCCGGCGCGATCCGGCGCGTTTCGTGCGGCTGGATGGACGGCATGCATGTGGCCTAGCAAGCAACACGATGATCAAGGTCTCGCGGCTGCTTCTCGCCTCCAGTGTCGTATCTTTCGCGCTACTCCAGGGCTGCGCCTCCGACGACGACGAGCCGTCGAAGAGGGAGAAGAACCCGTTCGGTACGCGCGAAGAGCCCGTCTTCGTCGAAAAAGCCGTCAACGCCGATCACAAGTTCTCGAACGCCGTCGACGCGACCGATCCCAAGAAGCTCGTCGTCCCGACCGCGGGTCAGGACGCGGTCCTCTCCAAGATCGAGGTCGGCACGATCCTCGCCGGCGACCGCGACAAGACCGCGACCGACCTCACGCAGTCGAAGAACCCGTACGGGTTTCTCCGCAAGGTCACCGGCGTCAAGACCGAGGGCGGCAACACCGTCATCGAGACCGAGCCGGCGACGCTCGACGAGTGGCTCCAGAACGGCGACATCTACTACGACGATCCGACCTCGCTCTTCGACGACGACGTCGCCACCGGCGGCAAGATCAAGACGCGGACGCTGAAGACGCTCGCGGAGTCGGGAGGCGGGTCGGGCAGCGCGTCCTCGGCGATCAACCAGGAGTTCGAGGGTCCGGAGATCTTGACCGACCGCGGCATCAAGGTGAAGCCCATCGTCAAGTTCGCGAACGGCACGCTTCAGGTCAACACGAAGTACGACGGCTACTTCCGCGTCCGCACGTTCATCGGCATCCCGACGAAGGTGAGCACGAAGTCCCTCCTCACCGTCGATCCGCTCGTCGGCGTCGACCTCACGATCGGGGTCGCCGCGCACGACGTCGGCACGATCGGCATCGCGATGGGGGAGAAGAAGTTCGATCTCCCCGGCGTCGTCATCCCGATCGCGGCGCCGATCCCGCTCACCGTGCGCGTCTTCCCGCGCCTCAAGTGCTCGCTCCAGGGCGGCGGCGAGACGAGCGCCACCGTGCGCGCCGAGCTCCGCGGTCACGCCGCGGTCGGCTTCGAGGCCGAGGCGAGCATCAATGGGATCGACACGAAGAACCTCTCCGAGTCGCCCACGATCTCGCCGACCTTCCAGTTCAAGGGCGGCGTGGTGAAGGGCGTCATCGGCGCGAAGTGCTCGATCGTCGCGGTCCCCTCCGTCCTCGCGTTCGACGCGGTCGGCATCAACGGCGAGGTCGGTCCCGCCATCAGCGTCGACCTCACCGCCTGCGCGGTGGGCAACGTCCAGTCGCAGAGCATCAGCGGCGGCATCACCGCGACGGAGCAGCACGGCATCCAGCTCCAGTTCAACACGCGCCTGCAGATCCCCGTCGTCAGCAGCATCGGCATCGACATCCCGCTCGCCACCTTCAGCCCGCTGCAGAGCGAGAAGAAGTACTTCCTCGGGAACAAGGACACGTGCGAGCTGAAGCAGGAAGACAGCTGCGCCGGCCGCTCCGACGGCTTCTACTGCTCGACGAAGGAGCCATGGACCGGCTTCTACTGCGAGGACAAGGTGATCGCCTCCGGCCAGCAGTGCGCCAACGAAACCGAACGCTGCGTCGGCGGGACGAAGACCGAAATCCGCTGCAATTAACGTTCGAGAGGGCTCTGCCCTCTCGAGCTCTCCCGCCGGGGCCGCTCCGCGCGCGGGGCGCGCTCCGACGCCCCGGGCCCCACCGAGAGGGAGGGCTCACGCTCTGAGGGTCGTCCTCGGAGGGCGGTGTAACATTGGGGGGGCCGCTCCGCGCGCGGGGCGCGCTCCGACGCCCCGGGCCCCACCGAGAGGACCGAGAGGAAGGGCTCACGCTCTGAGGGTCGTCCTCGGGGGGCGGGTGTAACATTGGGGAGGATGCGTTCGAAGCTCGCTCTGGTCTCGGTCGTTGGCCTTGTTGCGTGTCACGCTGGGGGCGGGGGGAAGACGGCGGAGAACGCGGCGTTTCGTGGTCCGTTCGTCGGGGCGAGCCAGGACCCTACCCTGCGCGGGGCGCGGCTGATCCCCGAGTCGGTCGACGAGACGACGACGTACGGCGCGGAGGCGGGCGGCGGGATGCGCGTGATCACGGCGGGGCTCCGCGTCGTGTCGTCGCCGAACGGCGCGCTCGTCGCGGCGGAGGATCGGCTCCAGCCCGCGCCCTCCCTCACCGTGAACCTGCCGGAGCGCCTCGGCGGCGGGTTCCTCTTCGTGCTCGGCACGCAGATCTGGCGCGCCGATCGCTGGCTCGCCGCCGCGAAGCCGATCTACAACGCGACGCAGGGCATCCAGGCGATCATCCCGGGGCTCGACCGCGTCTACGTGCGCTCGCCGAGCGTCACGACCGCGATCGACGGGCGGACGGGGCAGGTCCTCGATCTCGGACCGTGGCCCGCGAGCCCCTACGTCGCGAGCTACGCCGCCGCCGACGGCTGGCGCGCCGCGGCGGTGACGGACATGCGCGGCGTCGTCGCGACGTTCGACGCCGGCGCGACGTGGCGCACGCTCGACCTGCCGATCGAGGCGAAGCAGGTCGTCGCCGATCGCGACTCCCTCGCGATCGGCGGCTTCGAGGCCTCGCGCACGGAGGCCTGGTACGAGGTGCGGCCCGACGGGAGCATCGCGCGCCTCGCCGGTCCGCCGCGCGACTTGAAGACGAAGCTCACGCCGACGCCGGCGACGAGGTACGGCACGCCGTCGCCCGCGAAGACGGTGGCGGAGCCGAGCCCGAAGCCGCCGGAGCCGCGCGACGCGCAAGCCGACAAGGAAGACTTCGACGTGAAGACCTTCGGCAAGCGCCCGCTCGCCGCCGCGATCGAGGACGGCTGGCCGCTCACCGACGGGAGCGCCGTCGTCGCGCGCGACGGCGCGCTCGCCCGCATCCGCATCACGGACGGCGCGCTCCTCGAGGTCGTGCGCGACGCGTTCCCGCTCAAGCCCGCGCGCTGCCACCCGATCACCCTCACGCGTCCGAAGGCGATCGGCGCCTTCGGCTTCGTCTGCGGCGAGCCGCGCGGGACGACCGTGCTCTACGCCTACGAGCCGCTGCGCGGTCGCCTCTCCGAGCTGAAGCGCTTCGACAAACCGCGCGTCGTCACCTCCTCCGGCAACGGCGCGATCGCGGTGCGCGGCCCCTGCGCGGAGGACGGCGAGCCCACCCCGCCCGCGCGCCCCGAGCCCGCCAAGCTCGAGCGGGCGAAGGACGAGGACAAGTCGAAGGCGAAGGCGCCGGAGAAAGACGATAAAAAAGAGGAACCCAAGGAAGACAAGAAAGACGACAAACCCGCACCGACGACGACGCCACCGCCGCCCCAGAACGAGATCCACCCGTACTGCGTGCTCGGCCACGACGACACCTGGCGCGAGATCCACGTCCGCGGCGACGTCGGCGGCGAGCGCGTCGTCGTCCTCTCCGACGGACGCATCGTCGTCGTCTCCCCGCCGCAAGGGATCGGCGCCCCCGCGCGCTTGACGATCCTCGACAAAGGCAAGGCGACGACCGCCGCGGTGACGTTCCCCAAGCTCACGGTCGAGAAGGCGCGCGTGCTCCGCCTCGGGCTGTGGCTCGACGGCTTCGAGGAGCGGCGGCCCAACGTCGTCGGCGGATGGATCGAGGCCGGCGGCGTGCTGATGGGCCTCGAGATCGCGCTCGACGGCAAGGCCGAGCCGGGCCAGTTCCTCCGCGACGCGGGCGTGCCGTTCGTGTCCGGCAAGTACGGCCTCGGCTGGACGCAGTCGCGCCGCGGCTACGAGACGATCGACGGCGGCATGACGTGGACGCCGATCGATCTCCCCGATCCGCTGCTGCCGACCTCGAAGGTCGAGCGCCGCGCGTGCGGTCCGATCGGCTGCATCGCGCACGGCTGGCTCCGCGTCGGCTGGGGCGAGCAGAAGCGAGAGGCGCCTCCCTCGGCGCCGCCCGCCGTCTACGGCTCCTCCGCCGTCGCCTCGCCTTCCCTCCAGCTCGCGTGCGAGCCGCTCGCGACCGCGCCGCCCGCCGTCCCCGCGCCGCGCACGACCGCCGCGGAGGGCCGCGAGCCGACCCCCGCCCGCGTCAGCCACGGCCGGCCGGTGGCCTACGGGTCGAGCGGCGTGCTCGGCGGCGGCTTCAACGGCCTCCAGGAGCTACCTGCATTCTACAATCAACCCGCGGTCACGTTGCGCGACCCGGACCGAGGCATCAACCCGATCGAGATCCGCCAGATGCTCGACGGCGCGCAGAGCAGCGCGGGCCCGGTCGCGAAGCTCTACGGCTGGGGACCGCGGTCGGGAGACTGGGACACGCAGGGTCGCTGGCAGGTGAAGTGGCTCTCGCCGTTCCACGGCTGGCCCGAGGTGAAGGCGTCGCTGCCCACGCTCCCGCCGGCCCTCATCGTCGACATGACCCGCCTCACCGGCTACTCGTACGGCAGCTACAGCTACGGCGGGGCCCAGTCTCAGCTCGCGCAGGGCGACGACGGCTCGCACATGCTGCTCATCGCGAAGCGCTACATGGCCGGGCGCATCGACCCGACCCTCTTCGAGCTCGAGGCCGATCGCGCGCCGGTCGAGGTCCACCGCGCGGACGGCGAGCCGTTCGGCGACGTCGAAGGAGCGGTGCGCGTCTCGGGGCGCTGGTTCATCTCGACGCCGCCCGGCACCGCGACCCCCTACGGGACGCCGCAGGTCTCGTCGCAGACGATCATCTGGCAGGTCGAAGGCGGCGTCGCGCGCGAGCTCGTTCGCGTCCCGCGCGCGTCGTCCGAGGTCATGACCTTCACGACCTACGGCAGCTCCTCCCGCGGCGCGCGCCTCGCACGCCGCTCCGACGGCCGCGCGATCGGGCTCGTCGCCGACGGTCAGCCGACGCCCGCGCGCACCAACGTCAGCACGCGCTGGGTCCTCCCGATCGATCTCGAGACCGGCGCGCTCGGCGAGCCCGAGCTCCTCGGCTACGTCGACCTCGCCGGACGAGCGCTCGACGCGTGCACCGACGACGTCGTCGGCTGGGTCCTCGACGCGCCGATGCCGAGCGGCAGCGCGGTGCGCGTGAAGCTCCCGAGAGGGAGCGGCCTCATCCAGAGCGCGCAGCTCCGCATGCGCCTCACGAGCGATCGCGCCTGCGTCGAGCGCGTCGGCGGCAACTACGACGGACAGTCCGCCGACCGCACCGCCCAGCTCGTTCGCCCCGGCGCCCCCACGCGGACGATGCTCCCGATGAAGCCCGGCGACATCGCCGTCAGCGCGATGAGCGCCCTCATGCGGTACCCCCTCCGCTGCACCGTTGCGAAGTGACACAACGACTCAGAGGCAACCTCATCAGCCGCTAACGTCGGATGCGGTCGTGCAAGAACGCAGCACCACGTCTTCCAGATCTGCATGGAAAACAGACCAGCTTTCACAAGTGAAGGGCCTAATTTACGAGCATTTGCGTGATACGTTCATTGGCACGTTCCTAGCATTGTAGGAATGTGCCCGCGCGGAGAGTGGCTGCCCCCCCGGCCCCTTCGCGCGGGTTTTTCTTTGTCCGGGCCAGCTGCTCGAATGAAGAGGTATGCGCCGCGCTGTCATCGGGCTCGTCGTCGTCGCCGCATGTGGAGGCAAGCTCGCCGACGATCCGGTCGGGACGACGGAGAACGAGCGACCGGCCGATCGGCGCTCGAGCAGCGGAGGGAGCTCGTCCGGCTCGACCCCTCCGCCGATCGACGACGCCGTCACGCCGCTCGAGAACCGGTGCGGCGCCGACAGCGTCCCCTGCACGTCGAGCGCATGCGTGAGCCTCTCGTGCATCGGCGTCACGCACGTGCCGCTCGCCGGCGATCGCCTGATGGCGCGCGGGCTCGAGGACGTCGTCGTCGCGGCGAGCGCGGTCGCGAGCACGCTCGACGGATCGATCTCCACGCTGCGGCCCGCGAACGGCGATCCGAGCACGTACGAGATCCGAAACGGCATCGGCTTCGTCCGCGCGCCGCAACCCGGCGGCGGACCGATCGGCGTCTGGACGTTCCGGCGCCTCGACGTGAGGGTCGGCGGCATCGTCTTCCAGGGCGACGCCGCCGCCGTCCTCGCCGCGCGCTCGGACGTGACGCTCGCGCCCGGCACCGTCCTCGACGTGAGCGCGCGCGGGCAGACGCCCGGC